>NZ_JARGEJ010000640.1:0-301 GCF_029211245.1 Robertmurraya sp. DFI.2.37
CAGCTTCTTCGGTTCCAACCGTAACAACTGTCACTTCTCCACCTTTTGAATCACGAATCTGAATGGCTTCTTCTATTGCATACTCATCATAAGGATTGATGATTAATTCCGCTCCATCCTCATTAATTTTGCCACCAGCAATGGAAATCTTCTCTTCCGTATCGAACGTTCTCTTCATTAATACAAAGATGTTCATGATTTTCCCTCCTAATATTCTTCCAGATAGATGACTCGGTCTAAGTCTTTTTTTCGTATGTTTAAGAGCTTGTATTCCAAGTCTCTTTAACATAGGAAAAAAAGA
>NZ_JARGEJ010000641.1:0-301 GCF_029211245.1 Robertmurraya sp. DFI.2.37
GCCTGCCTTTCATGTTCGCCCTGTTCTTCCGGCTTGGTGCCGAACAGCTGGATGACTTCATGGGTTTGCCTTTCATCCAGACCGTGTTCCTTACCGATTCCTTTGATAAACTCTTCACTGGGTTTATATCCTTCCTCTTTGAGCTTCCCGATTTTTTCAAAGTCATGTTTGCCCACCGCTTCCTTAAACTCGGCTTCCATATTGCGCCCCTCTTCGTGTTTTTGCTCTTTTGCAGCTTCTATGTTGGCCGCATGGGCTTCCAGTTTGGGGGTCATGGCCTTGATCAGCTCTTGTGCCTTGC
>NZ_JARGEJ010000642.1:0-301 GCF_029211245.1 Robertmurraya sp. DFI.2.37
GTACTACTTCCTGCCGTGATTCCTTGCCCCATTATAATATAGTCTTCCAGCAACCCGCTCTCCTTCATCAGATTATACGTTGTTCTTAACATTTCATAGGAAGTGAAGAGAATAAGCATTCTTCCTTTTGTTGCTTCAGCAATGGATATAATGTGTTCCGTAATGGCTGCAACATATTCATCAATTGATACCGTATTAATTTCCGGTAAGTCATTTGGAATAACCAATTGAACCTGCTTGTCATAAGGAAAAGGGGATTCAATTTGTTGTATATAACAGTCAAACTTGTCTAGTCCCAGTT
>NZ_JARGEJ010000643.1:0-301 GCF_029211245.1 Robertmurraya sp. DFI.2.37
GTAGCAAGGTAGTGTACCGGGAGAGCATTTAAAGTAAGGGCTTCTGAAGGATAGTTTCCTCTAATAAATGCTTATAAACACGCTTTTCTATGAGGTTAAAAAGTTTCAGCTTGAACATGGGTTACTTGAGTGTGGGAGTCAATTCCCTCTAAATGAAGTAGCATAAAAAAGCAAGGAAAGAAAAATGAAACTTTTTCTTCCTTGTTTTTTTTATGGTTGTTTAATCCATGGTCTGCTTTTCACATTTATCGACTTTAGTATAGAGAGCTACTATTTTCATTGACCATCTACGGGAACGAAC
>NZ_JARGEJ010000644.1:0-301 GCF_029211245.1 Robertmurraya sp. DFI.2.37
TTCGCAAAAGGTTCAAAACGATTTGATTGCACAAGTACGAAAAGAAAATCCCGATGTCAACGAGCAGGAGATCCTCTATCTAGCCCAAAAAGACTACGAAGAACTTCTTATTTCTCAAGTTAATTCATTAACAATTGAACTGTTATAAATCCTGAACTTACTCAGGGTTTATTTTTTATTTATAAAATGAGTGATTACTCACTTCACAAATCTCTTATTATGTTTTATGATGTAAGTGAGTGATTACTCACTATTTAAAAAGGATTGAATAAAAATGGATCGAAATGAAGTGATAGTGTCG
>NZ_JARGEJ010000645.1:0-300 GCF_029211245.1 Robertmurraya sp. DFI.2.37
AGCCTGAGTTCGAGCATTCTAAGTATACATTTGAAACATCGGACACTGAAATGCTCGAACTCAGGCTGAAGGAAAATATCTCTCACCGTAAATCCTTCTGTCCACTCTAGATCAAAAACATTTTCCTTTTCTTGAATGTAAGAAGCTAAACGCTCAATTCCATAAGTAATCTCAACAGAAACAGGCTTACATTCTAAACCACCAACTTGTTGAAAATACGTAAACTGAGTAATTTCCATGCCATCAAGCCATACTTCCCAGCCTAGACCAGCACAGCCAAGGGAAGGATTTTCCCAATTG
>NZ_JARGEJ010000646.1:0-300 GCF_029211245.1 Robertmurraya sp. DFI.2.37
GGATTTATTCAATTGATTATCAGAAAGCAAAAGAAAAGCTCTCTGATAATCAATTGAATAAATCCCATTTTCAAAAGTCAGAGACTCAGCAACAATTTGTTGTTTCTCCTTAAATTCAGTTGATTCTACATTTACATTTGCTGCTTTTGCTGTAGACAGTGATAACTCTGAGAAAATTAAAACTAATGACTGTGTCCTTACTTCAATTCAAAACAAAATGCCCTCATAAAGAGGACATGATAGATTTTACTTTTCTTTACTAATATTCTTTCTATTTGGAGCAAGTGGTGGTTGTTCTAG
>NZ_JARGEJ010000647.1:0-300 GCF_029211245.1 Robertmurraya sp. DFI.2.37
GTAGAAAAAAGCAGCAATAGGAATAACAGGGACAAAGACTTTAAAGCCAAATTGAAATCCTTCAAGATCCGTTAACCTCCCCTTTAAAAGAGAGCTTGAACGATAGCCAAAATATGCGCCCACAAATAAAAACACAATGAAAGCAATCATCGAAAACCAAAAGGTATTCTCAATCGTTAGCTTTACTGAACGATTAACCAATAATAACTGAAAGCCAATAAATAGAATTAATGTACTGATAAAGGCCAACATCAAATAGTTTTGTAAAAACCAATATCGGATGCTGTTTAATTTTTTCAA
>NZ_JARGEJ010000648.1:0-300 GCF_029211245.1 Robertmurraya sp. DFI.2.37
CTGAGGGGAATGGATACCAAGGCTGGAAGACGAAACTTTATAACGACGGCCGCCATCAAATATGAAAAGAACAGAATCAAAATGGTTAGACTCGGAAAAGAGAGTACGTAGTTTATCACTTTCGCTAGAAAATTCTAATACTGAACACATAATGGATTAAGATTATAATGAAGCCACAAAGGTAGGAAGGAAAAGAGGGGAAAAAAACACGCACGAGGCCGAATGCTTACTTGCTTCCTGGACTCATTTATCGTTTCACCTTAGTGATGAAGTTGTTTCACTAGGATAATGAAACTTCAT
>NZ_JARGEJ010000649.1:0-300 GCF_029211245.1 Robertmurraya sp. DFI.2.37
GGAATGCGGTCTACAATGGCTACATTCTTATTTCCCTTGAAAGTAGAATCGTTTCGTAGGGGATAGTATTGGCTTCCGCTTACGTGTTGTTTAGTGCTTTTGTTCCACATGGCCAGGAAGATGTCCTGCAATTCGTTTACGGCATTTCCCTCTATACGGATATGCATGTCGCGCCAGTCGCCTATTTCCGGCAGACCCTTTATATAGTAATTGGCTATGTTCATGCCACCGGTATATCCTATTTTTCCGTCTATGACTACAATCTTGCGATGGTCTCTGTGCAGGGCATGATTGATATAG
>NZ_JARGEJ010000065.1:0-21826 GCF_029211245.1 Robertmurraya sp. DFI.2.37
CTTGAAGAAAACGAATAAACAAACACAGCAATTACTTAAAAATCAACTATCACAATGGGTTACAGGTTTACCCGGTTATATTAGGGCTTACCTGCCTGATTTGGTCTGCGAAAGTTGAGTAATTTATTAATATATTCATTGAATCTAAGATTACAGCATACATTGTATAGACGAATGCAGAAGCGAATAGAGAAGAGAACAGAAATACGTAAAAACAAGAACAGAGATGGCGCTCTGTCCTTGTTAAGATGGCTGGTTATTACTTCTTTACAATCACAGTAATCTTAATGCATTTCGTTAGTAATACTAGAAGTAATATCACTTCGATTGACGTCATTATATTAATCCCCTTTCTTTGTTTTATACTTACAATATTAATTTATGAGTAGAAAAGGGGATTAATGCTTCTTTCTTGGGAGGACAAGCTTATCTATTTCTGTTTTAATTAAAATACGAAAACTTGTTCGTACCACATATGTAGTACTATAACATCGTCCTACAGTTAGGGTACGATATCGTACTACAATTGTGGTACTATATCGTCCTACAGGTGTGGTACTATATCGTCCTACAGGTGTGGTACGATAAAAATTTTTCCTACATTATATACAAAAACGCTAAAGAAAATATTAAAGAAAATATTAAAGAAAATATTAAAGAAAATATACTAGCAAATGAATTTGCTAGGGTAGAAAACATTTATATATAAGGATTTAAGAACATTAAAAATCGAATCACATGAAACATTACTAAGCATCCTTTCGAGGGTGCTTTTTATTTTGAAGAAAGAAGGGTGAGAGAAATGGAAAAGAAACCAAAAAGAAGTATTACTATTCAACTAAATGCAGAAACAGATAAACTCTCAGCGAAGTTACAAGCTATTGCCAAACACGCAAACCTTGAAGGGCTTTAAAAACGCCTTTAAGGCGTCTCTGTTGCCATCAAGGCAACGAAAGGTACTAAAATAAGGGTCAAGCCCCTAAAAGGGCTATATGAGCCTTATATGGCTTTTAAGAGGGGTTTGCCTTTCCTCCGTTTTAGGCTAAATGCAGAAACAGATAAACTCTCAGCGAAGTTACAAGCTATTGCCAAACACGCAAAAGCATTGGCTGATGAATTAGATCAAATTGATAAAGCTACTTGTCCAGAATGCGGTGGAGAGTTGGAAGAAATAGAAATATACGGAGATGATCAAGGTCCTTATATCATATCCAAATGTATTGAATGCGGACTCAGTAATACTCTTGATGAAATTGAGGATAACTGATTGTTGAATATAAAACTCGTCAACAGAAACATTAAGGTCAAGAGCGAAAGGAGAATAAAGAATGAGCGATAAACCTATCCAAGCCACATGTGATGCTGGATGTAAAAAGGTATTTTCAATTAACAAACTCAAAACAAAGCTAGTGAAAAATGGAATTGAGAAAACTTATTTTCGGTGCCCACATTGCAAGCATGAGTACATTGCCTTTTATGCAAGTCAAGAAACAAAGAAGCTTCAGAAAAAAATGAGAAAGTTACACGGATCAGTAAAAGAAATGGATGAACAAACACTTGCAACATTATCCAAAAAAGAAACTGAATTAAAGGCTTTGATTAAACAGAGTATGGATGAAGCGAGAAGAATTGTTGAAAGGGAAGAATAAGTTAAAGGAACAAGTAACATCTCTTTAGAGGTGTTTTTATTTTAAGGAGGATGAAAGAATATGAAGTATCATACTCAGTTTGCTTGTCTTGATGAAGAATGTAGAACAATTGTTGTTGGACATGGTTGTAGATTAGATGGAATTCGGTGCCCTAGATGTGATGGTCTAGTTGTGCCTAGAGATTTTAAACCGAAGCAAAAAATAGATGCGCCATTACTAAAAATTACTTTAGAGGATATTAATAGTGTCCCGCTTGTAACTTATAAAGGCGAAGAGATTAAAGGGAAAATTAATGTTTCCTTCGATTGGGAGACGGATACACAAGAAATCAATCCGACATATATTTTTTTAAAGTTTGCGGATCCGGAAAGTGAACAAGGAGATGTAAAAAGCATAATTCATAATGAACCTAGAGAGAAAGTGACTCTATACGCAGATGGCGAACCAATAGATGTGATACTTTGTGACAAGTAAACCACTTAAACCATGCAACAAAATAGGATGCCGAAATTTAACTCAGGAAAAATACTGTGCTGAACATAGGCAGGCATCATCTGAAAATCAAAAGTATTATGACCGGCACCAGCGAGATAAAAAATCTAACTCTTTTTATAAGTCATGGGCGTGGCGTAAAGCTAGGGACATCGTGATAGCCAGAGATAATGGTCTATGTCAGCAGTGCTTAAAAGAAGAGCGCATCGTGCCGGGTGTCATCGTGGACCATATCATCCCATTAAAGCAGGATTGGAGTAAGCGACTAGCCTTAGATAACCTTTGGCTACTATGCCAATCTTGTCATAACAAAAAAACGGGGAGAGAAAGAGCTGGGAATTGATAGCCCCCCTCCCAAAAAAGTAAAAAATAAAATTCCGTATAGACCGACGGGCAGTTTTCTGTGCAGAAAAATCCGTTTTTAGAATTTTTTTAATAAGGAGGTGATAGCATGGCCGGGAGAAATAAACAGCCTTTAAGTGTAATCCAAGGAAAAGGACGATCTAACCACATAACAAAAGAAGAAGCAAAAAGCCGTCAAAAACATGAACAAAAAATGAGAGGTCCAGCGGAAAATATTGAACCTCCTAGTTACTTAACTGCAGCACAGAAAAGAGAATTCATTGAAATATCTTCGAAGTTAATGGCGCTTGACATATTCAGTGAATTAGATATAGATTCGTTGGCTCGATACCTTGATTCAAAATACCAATATATCCAATTAGTGAAAGATTTGAAGAAAATCAAACCAACTGACACTGTCGAGATGCCTGACGGAAAAAAACTAACATTTGCAAACGAGCACTATCCAAAATTGCAAAGGGTGAAGAAATCACTTTTTGCTGAATGTCGATCAGCTGCAGCAGATTTAGGTCTTACTATCACCTCCAGGTTAAAACTCGTGATCCCTGAACCAGCGACAAGAAATGAGTTAAGCGAGGCAGAACGACGCTTCGGTGGCAGACTATGAACGTACTCGAGCGAGTATTTGCTTACTGCGATGATATTTTAGAAGGTCGCATAAAAGCATGTAAAAAGCATAAGTGGGCAGTAAAGCGCTTTTTGAGGGACTACAACGATTGTCTTAACAATCCTGATAGTCCTTTTTACTTTGACGAAGAAGTAGGTGAGGATTTCTATTGGTTTTCCCGAGAGTTTAAGCACGTTGAGGGGGTATTAGCAGGAGAACCTGTAGAATTGACAGATTTTCAGCTTTTCATTTCAACCAATATTTTCTGTTTTAAGAAGAAAAGAAATGGAGCTCGTCGATTTCGAAAAGTGTACATTCAACTAGCGAGGAAAAATGCAAAGTCTCAGTTTCTGGCCATTGTAGGCGCATATGTTGCCTTTTTAGGAGTTGAGAAACAAAGAATTTACATTGCAGGGTGGCAGAAAGATCAATCAGATGAAGTATATGTTGCTGTACGTGAAGGAATAGGATCCAGTTCACTTTTGGACGGTAAGTGGAAAGAAGCTTACGGAAAAATTGAGATTTTAAGAAATGGATCTGTTATCGTACCACTTTCCAGGGAAACCCGAAAAACAGGTGACGGTAAGAACCCATCAGTAGGTATTGTGGATGAATATCATAACCATCTTACATCAGAAATATACGATGTATTGCAATCAGGTATGGTTGCTCGCAAAGAGCCATTAATGTTTGTGATTACGACAGCAGGATTTGATTTAAGCAGACCTTGTTTTATTGAGTACGAGTATATCAGTAGAATTTTAGATCCTGACGATGATATCGAGAATGATGATTATTTTGCAATTGTGTGTGAACTGGATGCGGGTGATGACATTAAGGATGAATCAAATTGGATTAAAGCTAACCCAATAGTCGCCACTTATGAAGAAGGTATTGAATCGATCCGTTCCGACTTAAAGACTGCTCTTGACGTACCTGAAAAAATGAGATCCTTTATGACCAAAACCATGAACATTTGGGTAGATGTGAAGGTCGGAGGATATATCCCTTCATCCAAATGGAAAGCATGTCGATTTGATTTAGTGTTTGGAGAAAACGAAGTTTTAGACATAACAGGCCGCGATGTTTACATCGGTGTAGACTTATCAAAACGAATCGATTTAACTTCGGGGGGATTTGTTTTTCCTACAGAGTATGGCCATCACGTTAAGCAACATTCTTTTATGCCAGAAGAAGCATTAACAGAACGAAGAGTAAAAGATAAAGTACCTTATGATTTGTGGATCGAAAAAGGATGGCTAGATGTTACTCCTGGAGCTGTAGTTGATTATGGATATGTAGAGGATTGGATATTAAATTTCATAAATGATTATGAATTAAATCCAATCCTCTTTTGTTATGACCCGTATGGCGCTACTCAATTTGCTCAGAATATGGCCGCACAGGGTTTAACTACAGTTGAAATTCGACAAGGATTTCAAACTTTATCAGAACCAACAAAAGAGTTTCGAGATTACGTCTACCAAAAAAAGATAACACATGATGGAGATAAGCTTTTATCCTGGGCCGTCGGAAATGCAATCACAGATATGGCAGGGAATGAAAGTATAAAACTCTCAAAAGCTAAATCCAGGGAGCGGATTGATCCAATTGCAGCGATAATCACCGCATTTGTACAGGCACGATTTGCTCAAGTGAATTCAGGAAGCGGAAATATCAGCTTTATTTCGGTTAATGACCTTTAAGGAGGTGAGACTTTGAAATGGTATCAACGATTTAAAATGGCTGCGAAAGGTGCGGTTTCAGGTTGGAAAGGATTGACTTACGACTTTTCTAACTGGTTCGGTCGCGTTTTTTGGGGGATAGACAATAGTAAATTAGCAACAAATGAAACGATTTTTAGTGTTATTAGTAGGTTATCGAACACCTTATCTGCTTTACCGATTAAATTACATCAAAATTATGATGTGATTACGGACCATCAATCGGCTGATGCGCTTATTAATGATCCTAATCCGAATATGACAAGCTTTGATTTGCTGAATAAATTAGAGGTCGCTCGTAATGAAAAAGGAAATGGTTATGCAGTAATCATAAGGGATATAAGAATGCAACCAGAAGCAATTATTCCGATTGATTCCAGCTATGTGACACCTTTTATTAACTTAGATGATGACTCTTTGTGGTATCAAGTAAATTCAGCATCCAAAACACATTATATTCACAACATGAATATGATTCATGTTAAACACATAACAGGAACTTCAAGATGGGCAGGAATCAGCCCATTAGATGTATTGAAAAATACTTTAGAATACGACAAGGCGGTTCAAGAATTTTCTTTGTCGGAAATGAAGAAAAAAGAATCATTTATTTTAGGATATGGAGCTAACGTCGATACCGAAAAACAAAAGGAGATCATAGGACATTTTAAGCGATTTTATCAAGAAAATGGTGGTATTTTATTTAAAGAGCCCGGTGTAGAAATCACCGAAATGAAAAAACAATACTTTGCTTCTGATACGTTGGCGTCCGAGCGAATTACTCGCTCAAGGGTGGCCAACGTTTTTAATGTTCCGGCTTCTTTTTTAAATGATTCAGAAGGCGGTACTTTTGGAAGTAACGAACAGCAGATGATCCAGTTTGTTAACATGACTTTGCTTCCCATTGTTAGGCAATATGAGCATGAATTTAACAGAAAATTACTCACTAAAGCCGATCGATTGCGTGGATTATACTTTAAATTCAATCTTGGTGGGTTGCTTCGGGGAGACACTGCTGCCAGAACAGCTTTTTATCAAGCCATGCTCAGGAGCGGAGGAATGAAGCCGGATGAAGTGAGGCGACTTGAAGACTTGCCTCCATTAGGTGGTAAGGCGAACGAACTTTGGATATCGGGTGATTTATATCCGATTGAAATGGACCCAACATTAAGAAAATCTTCATCGAAAGGAGGTGAGGGGAATGGGGAAACAAAAGAATAAGTTTTTTAACATGAAAGCATCCGATGATGGTAAATCAGCGGATATTTTTATTTATGGAGAAATTACGAAGTATGCTTGGGAAGAATATGGAGAAGTTTCTTCGATTACGTTTAAAAACGAATTGGACGAGTTGGGCGAAGGTATCGAGATTATTAATCTTTATATTAATAGTCCGGGAGGCAGTGTGTTTGAGGGGATTACCATTCACAATATGCTTAAGCGTCATAATGCCAGAATCATTGTTCATGTTGATGGTGTGGCAGCTTCAATTGCATCTGTTATTGCGATGGCAGGAGATGAAATCTTAATGCCAAAAAACTCTATGTTGATGATTCATAATGCATGGACATTTACATGGGGAAATGCGAAAGAATTAAGAAAAGCGGCAGATGATTTGGATCGTATCAGTAACTCATCCATGCAATCTTATCTGCAAAAAGCAGGTGATAAGTTAGATGAAGAAACTTTGAAAGAGCTTTTGGATGCAGAATCTTGGTTGTCTGCAGATGAAGCATTTGAGTATGGGCTTTGTGATGAGGTGCTTGCTGAAAACAATATGGTCGCATCAATTAGCGATGAACTCTTCGCGAAATACAAGAATGTACCAAAGGAGCTTTTTAAACAACCACAAAATAGTACAATTTCGGCCGAAGAAATGGCTCAGAGACAAAAAATAGCCGAAGAGTCTAAGGCCAATGCGGAGTACATTAATACAATTTTAGAAGGGATGTCATAAAATGAAAACTTTATTTGAATTAAAACAAGACATGGCTACAATCGGTCAACAATTACAAAAAATTGAAAGTGAACTTGCTCAAAAAGCAGTTGACCCAAAAGCATCTATGGAGGATATCAAGGCGTTGCAAGATTCAAAGAAAGACTTGCAAATGCGATTTGACGTCATTAAGGAGCAGCACGATACACTCGAAAAAGAGCAAAAAGAGAAGTTTGCAGCACAGCAACAAACGAAAAACCTTGGTTTAGGCTCTGAAGCAGACCCTAAGCAAAAAGTAATTAAAGCAAAAGCAGAGTTAATTCGTTCAACTATGCGTCAAAAAGCTGTATCATCCGAGGTTTTTCAAGCTTTAGGAGATGATACTACTGGTGGAGGAAAGTTCTTACCGAAGACAGTTTCTAATGATATCATCATGGAACCATTGGCTAAGAATCCACTTCGCGGGCATTCAGCTTTAACAAATATCACTAACCTTGAAATTCCAAAGTTAAGTTATACTCTTGACGATGATGATTTTATTGCAGATAAAGAAACTGCAAAAGAGTTAGAATTAACAGGTGATACTGTAAGTTTCGGTCGATATAAATTTAAAGTATTTGCTGGTGTGTCAGAGACAGTCTTAAATGGAACTGATACTAATCTAGTACAGCATGTAGAAAATGCTTTAAAGTCTGGGGTAGCTGCTAAGGAGAAAAAAGTAGCTTTTGCTACAACTCCAAAGGCAGGAGAAGAGCATATGAGCTTCTACCAAACAGGAGCAAATGCAATTAAAAGAGTTCAAGGAGTAAATCTTTATAAGGCAATTAAGGCAGCAATCGCCGATCTTCATGAAGATTACAGAGAAAATGCTAAAATTTTCATGACTTTTGCTGATTACTCAGAAATTATCGAGGATTTAGCGAACGGAAACGCCACTCTTTATACAGCTCAACCTGAGCAAGTGTTAGGTAAACCAGTTATCTTTGCAGATGGAGCTGTTAATCCAGTAGTAGGTGATTTCTCGTACTCTCACTTTAATTACGACATTGGGGAGCTTTTTGAGCGTGATAAAGATGTTAAAACGGGCATTGAACAATTTGTTGTAACAGCTTGGTTTGATCACCAAATTAAGTTAAAATCAGCATTCCGCATTGCCGAAGTGACTAGCACACCCTGATGCACCCCAAGGGTTAACAGTACAGTCTAAAACAGACACATCCGTATCTATTAAATGGGATGCGGTGAGTTATCCTGGGGGAATCAAAGAGTATGAAATTTATAGAAATGACCAAAGTGTTGGAAAGCGAGTAGGTACATCATATTCTGAAAGCAACTTATCTCCTGAGACTTCTTACGAATATAAGGTACGAGCAATCGCCAATAATGGTCAGATTTCAGCTTTTAGCGTCCCTTTTACTGTAGAAACTGAGCCTGCACCTGCAGAAGGTGATTAATGATGCTAGAACAAGTAAAAAAATACTTGAGAATTGATGAGAGCGAGGATGATGGTTTCCTCGCTCTTTTAATTAATGCGGCAAAATTGGATCTAAAAGACTCTGGTGTTCCGGAGCCAAAAGAAAAAGATGAGCGATATGATTTAGCAGTCATGCTTTATTGCTCGCTTCATTATGAAAATCGAGATCCAAGTATAAAAATTGATAAGTTAAATTTTGCTTATCAAAGTTTGATTTTGAAATTGAAAAGATATGGTGATGCGGATGAATCCAGCACTTTTTAGGCACCGAGTAATTTTTCAAGAGTATGATCCCGAAGCTAAAAACGAAAATGGTTTTCCATTACCCGAAGATGAAAGATACAAAAATTTTCATTCATCACGGGCAATGATAAAAACTCTAAATGACAAAGGGTCAGCTTATGCGTTTTATGAAGCGGCTACCACCCATGCTAAAAATACAAACTCATTTGTTTTCCGATATTCTAAATTAATACATGATAAATGGATATCAGGAAGAAAATTGAGGATTATTTTTAAAGGCAGGAAACTCGAAGTTCTTTCGGTTATCAATGACAACGAAGCCAATAAAACTCTCACTATAGCTGGGAGGGAGATCATATGAGTATAAGGTTAGAAGGCATGGAACACCTTATGAGTCAACTTAATCAAATAGGTGTGCAACTAAACACAGAAGCCAAAAATAAAGCTTTGATGGCTGGCGTTGATTTAATGTATCAAAAAGTAGTAGAAAATGTCCCGAAACGAACCAGAAATTTAGAGAAAAACATTCAGAAATCGGATAAGGTTCAACACGATGAAGTAAGTGTGTGGGTTGATGGTCAGGGAAAAGGGTTTTATGGCTATTTTTTAGAAATCGGAAGAAAAGCTGGTGTTGCTACAAGAGGTAAAAATAAAGGGTACAGATATCCAGCAATGGCAGCTCGTCCATTTATGGGGCCAGCTTACGAGAATAACATCGGGAATGTCACAGATAAGATGGGTGAAGTCATTAGAAGGGAGTTAGGGCTATGAGTCTTAACTCTTTAATTATTTCTACTCTTAAACCGTTGGGCGTACCAGTAGAACCATTAAATTACGACGGAAACGAAGACACATATATCACATTCTTTGAATTTAATCAGACCAGTCAGACAAGAGCAGATGATAAAGAAATAAAGACGAAACACTCTATCCAAGTAGATATATGGAGTAACGGGGATTATACCAATCTTACAAAACAAGTGAAAAATCTCCTTATATCTGTGGGATTTGTCAGAAGGATGGAAACTGAAACATTTGAAAAAGAAACCAAGACCTATCATAAGGTTTTGCGTTTTAATTATGTGAATTAAAGGAGGCTAAAGCTAATGGCTGTAGTTGGATTGAAGAATTTACACTATGCAAAATTAACAAAGGACGATGATACAGGAGTTACTTATGGAACTCCTAAAAAAATAGCTCCTGCTATCTCAGTCCAAATGAATACAAACTCTAATACCGCAACTCTTTATGCGGATGATGGTCCTGCTGCTACTGATTCAGCGCTAGGTGTGACTGAGGTTACGATTAATACTTCTGATTTACCCACTGCTGTAGAAGCGGATTTATTAGGACATGCCATTAATGAGGATGGGGTAATGGTAGAAAACTCAGATGATGCTGCCCCGTATGTTGCGATTGGATTTAGTTCAATCACTTCTGATGGTGGCGAAATGTTTGTGTGGTTGTTAAAGGGGAAGTTCAGCGTGCCTCAACAAAACCATCAGACTAAGGGTGAAAACATTGAATATCAAACACCTACAATTGTAGGGCAGTTTCTAAAACGTGATTTTGATGGTGATTGGAGATATAAAATTCGCAGCACGGATGAGGGTGTAAATGCCTCTGTCATTGCAAATTGGTTCAACGAAGTATATCAAGAAACAGATGAAATCTAATTTTTGAAGGGTAGTCTTTTAAGCTGCCCTTTTTATTTTGGAGGGATAAATTATGAAAATCGAATTGATTGTAGACGGCGAAAATAAAACATTTGCTGTGCCATTTGTAAAAGGGCGTATTCTGAGACGTGCGCTAAAACTAAATAAATTGTTGGAGGGTAAGACACAGCTTGACGACGAGACCATTGATAATTTAGCCGAGTTTGTATGCGAAGTCTTTGAAAATCAGTTTACAGTTGATGAACTGCTAGATGGACTACCGTTGAAAGGGATGCTCCCTAAGTTGCAAGGCACTCTTGTGGATGTCATTACTGAGGCAACATCAGGCATTGAGGGTGTCTCAGACTCAAAAAACAATTAGAACCCTATGAATCTGTTAAAAACTTATATAAAAACCTAATGAAACAAGGCTACAAACTTAATGAAATCGATGAAATGGATATCGGTTTTTATTTTGAATTGGTTTCGAATGAAACGAATGAACCGGAAGTTTATATAGACCAAATCCTCTGAGAAGAGAGGTGAGAACATGTCAGACATTGGCTCTCTTAGGATATCTGTGGGATTAGATAGCGCGGATTTTACCAGAGGGATGCAAGATATTAACGCTAGATTACGAGCAGTCAATTCGGAGTTCAAGGCATCGCAAGCTGGAGCAGGGCGTTTTGATAATAGTTTAACTGGATTAAGATCTAGAGCGGATGTATTAAATCGCACTATGGAAGTCCACAGACAGAAAGTGCAAGAGTTACGTAGGCGTTATGAAGAGTCAGCCCAAGCCACAGGTGAAAACTCTGAGCAAACTATGAGATTAGCTGCTCAATATAATAATGCGGTTGCGGCCATGAGAAACACAGAGGATCAACTAAACCTAGTTAACCGTCGCATAGAGGAACAAACTAATCAATGGCTTATCATGCAGAGACAGTTGCATGCAGCTGGGGAAAGTCTTCGCAAGGTCGGCGACACCATGAAAAACATCGGAAAAGACTTGACCATGAAGGTAACTACTCCCATTGTCGGATTAGGTGCTGCAGCAGTAAAGACGGGTATTGACTTTGAAAAAGCTATGAGTGAGGTAGGAGCCATTTCGGGAGCTACAGGTAATACATTCGCTGAAATGGAAAAGAAAGCGATGGAAATGGGCTCAAAGACATCTAAAAGCGCCACAGATAGTGCGAACGCACTTAAATACATGTCTTTGGCTGGATGGGATGCTCAAACGTCAATGAAAGCACTAGAACCTGTCTTGCGCCTATCTGAAGCAGGTAACTTAGATTTAGGTCGTGCATCGGATTTAGTAACGGATTCTATGTCAGCGCTTGGATTAAAAGTTGAACAATTGCCACGATATTTGGATGTGCTTGCTCAATCTAGTAGGAAATCTAATACCGAAATTGACCAAATGGCGGAAGCTTATCTTAAAGTCGGTGGTACGTTTAATAACTTGAATGTACCACTAGAAGAGGGAGCAGCCGTCTTAGGGTTATTAGCAAACCGTGGACAAAAAGGGGCGGAAGCTGGACAAGCGTTGTCATCCGTTATTGTTAATTTAACAGCACCAGTTGGACAAGCGAAAAAAGCGTTGGATGAATTAAAGCTAAGCGCTTTTGATGCAGAAGGTAACTTTAAAGGTCTTGATGCTGTGCTTTTTGAGCTAAAAGGTAAACTCAATGGAATGTCCGAGGCTCAAAGGAATCAATATTTATCCATGATCGCAGGTAAAGAACAGATTAAGACGGTTAATAACTTATTGCAAGGTCTAGGTGATGAGTACAAGGGGTTAAAAGGTGACATCGATGGAGCAAACGGGGCTTTAATGGAAATGGTTGATACCATGACTGATAACACCCAAGGGAATATCGACTCCTTTAAGAGTGCATTAGAGGGATTAGCAATTACACTTTCTAAACATTTGTTGCCATACGTCACTAACATTTTAGAAAAACTCACAGAATGGACAAGGAAGTTTGCAGCCTTATCTCCTGAAGCCCAGAAAACCATCTTAGCGGTAGCTGGTATTGCCGCGGCTATCGGTCCTCTGCTTGTTGTGGGGGGAACCTTGATTAGTTCAATCGGTGCAATCATGACAGGTTTGGGAACATTGTCAGGAGCGATCGCAGTGGTTACAACAGGGGCGGCAGCAGCTACTCCGGCAATTGGAGGTTTAGCAGCGGTATTCACTGCTTTGACTGGCCCTATCGGTATCACGGTTGCTGCACTTGCAGGTATTGGAGTAGGGATAGGGATATTAGTTAAGGACTTAAAAAAGCCATCAATAGAAATAGAGCGATTTGGTGAAGAGGTCTCGGAAGCTACTCAAAAGGCTGTCGGAGGCTTTTTAGATCTTAATGATAAAGCAACTCTTGCCCTTAGAGAATTGGATTTAACTTCAAAAGAAGTTACTAAAGAAACTGCGGATGCTGTGACTAGTAACATTAGCCAAATGGCCGATCAGATGAGAGATGCCCTTGAAAAGAGAAGTACAGAATCACTCACAATCATGCAAGATTTTATGAAAGAAAGCGTTTGGATTAGCCAGCAAGAAAAAGATGAAATCATTAAAAATATGAACGATAAGTATACCCAGCAGCAAGAAGCTATTACAAACGGTGAAAATATTATCAAAGAAATTATGCAAAAGGCTTATGATGAAAAAAGAGAACTGACTACTTCCGAAGAAATTCAAATCAACAACATTAGAGAAAACATGGTTAATAATGGAATCAAAATCCTTTCTCAAAATGAAGTCGAAGCTAAAAGCATTATGGAACGTATGAAAGCCAATGCATCTGCTTTAACTGCTGAACAAGCAGCCGAGGTTGTAAAAAAATCAATTGAACAAAAAGAAGGGGCTATTCAAGCGGCAGAAGAACAATATGATCAAGTCGTTCAAAATATTATTATGCAACGTGATGAATTAGGTACCATAACAGCAGACCAAGCCCACAGAATGATATTCGAAGCCGAGAGACAACGAGATGAGACAGTCAAACATGCAGAGGATATGCACCAAATGGTTGTAGATGAAGCAAAGGCTCAGGCTGAGGAACACGTTAACCATGTGAATTGGGAGACGGGTGAAATCCTCACAAAGTGGGAAAAGTTTAAACAAGATACATCAATGAAGTGGCAGGAAATGAAAACAGATGCTGCTAACTGGTGGAAACAAACTACCACAGAAGTTAAGTCGAGAGCAGAAGAAATAAAAACAAATGCTTCCAATCGGTTCGAGGAATTGAAAAAGCAAACAGCATTAAAATGGGGAGAAATAAAAGAAGGTGCAGCTTTGTGGTGGAAATTAACATCAGAAGTAGTGAAGTTGAAAGCCGAAGAAATGAGGAAAAATGCTGTTAATAAATTCACTGATTTGAAAACAGCAGCAAGCAGAAAATGGATTGAAATTAAAGATGGAATTAAAAAACCTTTTCAAGAAGCTAGAGATTTCATTGACGAAAAAATCAATGATATCAAGGGATTCTTTTCGAATTTGAAATTAGAATTTCCAAAAATAAAGATGCCCAAGTTGCCACATTTTAAACTTAATGGCTCGTTTAGCTTAAAGCCACCAAGTGTTCCTAAACTAACAGTGGATTGGTATGCAAAGGGCGCTATATTTACAAAGCCAACTATTTTTAATACACCTTATGGACTTAAAGGTTTTGGTGAGGCTGGTCCAGAGGCTGCATTGCCATTAAACGATCAGGTTCTTGGTACAATAGGTGCTATGATCGCAAAAACAATGGAAAAAGATAATACTTCTCCATCAGTTAATGTTGTTCTCAATTATCAGGGGAATAATGTGCACGATGCTTATACTATGGTGGATATCATCGAAGAAGAATTAAACACTCGCTTTACAAATAGAGCGATCGTAAACGGGGTGAACCCATGAGTCTCATAATTAAAACCTTAGACAACAAGCAATATGACCTAACGCAATACGGTTTAACGTACTTGTCCTTTATGATAGATTCACTCTCCCCTAGAGTCGAATCTGAGAATGCAGAGGGAGCAGATGGCCATATTGATGTCGAAATCAATTACGAAGGACGCACCATGACAGCTACTTACTTGATTGAGGCAACCAATATTGTTGATTTTACAAGACTGCGAGACGAGGTTTACAAGCTCTTTAATGGTAAGAGCTATTTTTATTTAATTGATGATCGTCATTCTCAAAAGAGGTGGAAAGTGCGAACTGCTTCTAAATATGCGCCTGAAAAAGTAACACCTAGCATGGGTACTATTGACTTAGATTTTGTCTCACCATCACCTTATGCCGAATCCATCAACAAAGTCGAGCTTAGACACACATCAAACTTTACCCTCCAAAATATAGGCGATGTAGATATCGACATGGTGACTCAGCAGGAGACGGAGATTGAGTTTAGAGGGGTGTCTCAGGGGTTAACCATCCGAAACAATACAACAGGGCAAGAGTGGCGATATAACGGCTCTACAGACGAGGATGATGTCATTTGTTTAAAAGGGATTAGGTCAACTAAAAACGGGATTAGCATCTTTGGCCAGACTAATCGTCAAGTTTTTAAATTTGTTCCTGGTTGGAATGACATAGAGATTCTTAATGCAGAGGATTACGAGATTACTATTCGAACGAGGTTTTATTATATTTAGGAGGGATACCAATGGAGCCAATTCACATTTTTGATGAAAATTTTGTGTTAACGGTAGTTGGAAATTCAATGATTTTGCATACAAAGGATATAATCCATATTAAAGCAAATTGCATTGAGTTAAAAAGCGAAAGGAGTGAGTGAGCATGACTAAGACGTTTATTAGTGTTCTAGTAGACAAGGCGATCATCAATGTATTAGAAAACAAGGGCATTTTGACAACAGAAGAAATTCAACAGGAAGTCCAAAGGCTTAAAGAGAACGAGGAAGGTAAATAACTCCCTATGTTCTCTTTTTTTTATTAAGGAGTATAGCCTTTAATAATTGATTGATTTTGGTAGTCTGTCACTATACTGTCTTTAACGGTTTCTGTATGAATTTCGAAAATCTCTGTTAAGGCGGCAGCGAGTTTTTCATCTTCAATCCCGTGTTTTTTCAAAATATCGCTAATTAAATCTTCCATCATTAAGAACACCTCCCTTCCATCGTCCTATTTCGACAAAAAGGGAGGATTTTCCTTTAAAAATTTAAGGCAGGTGAACCAAATGCCATTACAAAATGTCTTTGAAATCGACGTAGACATTAAAAGCAAAACAGCTATACGCACACCAACCGTGACACAAAATGACACGGTTGTTTTTATTTTCCGTGTATTCGACGAGGGTAGGATCTACAACATTGAGGATGGTTCCGCCTTTACCATGACCTCCACACGCCCTGATAAACAGGCAGTCATCACAGTAGGTGAGGTAACAGGCATTAACACTATCCGATTTAAGCTAGGCACGACAGAGCTTGAGGTTAAAGGTAAAGTTGAGGCGGTTATCCAAGTTTATGACGCAGATGGGCGTGTCTCAACAATTCCGTTTAGGTACGAGGTGCTTAATGATCCAACGACAGATTACATCCCGTCAGACAATGAGCAAACGCTTATTGAGCAGGTTCTTGGTGATGGACCGAGAATCTTAGCTGATGCTCAACAAGCCACCACGGACGCATATGAGGCGGCAGAGGCGGCTAATGCGGCTGCCGATAATGCTAATCAAGTTGCATCCGATGTGGCACAAGCTATAGCTGAGACTCGACAAGCTACACAAGATGCAATTGAAATTACTGAGATTGTCACTCAAGCCGAGCAAGAGAGGGAAGTAGCTGAGAGTGAGAGACAGCAAAATGAGGATGATAGAATACTAGCGGAGACAGCTAGAGTGCAAGCTGAGACGTCTAGACAGGAAGCAGAAGCTGTCCGACAACAACAGGAAGCCCAAAGACAGTCTGATACTCAAACAGCCATCAGTAACGCTGAGGAAGCCACAGAAGGTGCCCAAGCAGTAGTAGATAACACTAGGTATATTGAGCCTTATAACGAAGCAACCGAGTACAAGAAAAACAATGTTGTCCGACATGGTAAAAACGCTTATATCGCTCTGCAAGATACACAAGGTAATGAGCCTAACGCTACTGGTGACTCTGAGTATTGGGGGTTACTGGCAGTAGGCGGTGTGGACGGAACGGTTTCCAGCGTCAATGGTAAGCAAGGACCTAATATTGTTTTAACAGCAGAAGATGTAGGAGCTGCTACCCTACAAGATTTACAAATTATGAATGACTATTACACGTCATTATTGGGTACCCCTAACGGAATAGCCCTATTAAACGCTCAAGGTAAGCCTGTTGACTCAGATGGTAATGAAATAGGCGGTGGAGGATTTACTATTATACCTATAGGAAATCAGAACTTAGATACCGTACTTGAAACAGGACTTTACGCTACAATGACTCATCTTAACGGTCATTCTGTAGGGGCTCCTAGTTTGCTTGAAGTATATAGATTGAGTGATAACCATATAGTTCAAAAGTATTTAGGAGCTACTGCTGAAGAATATGCAGTACGTTCAGCCTATATTGATTCAGATGGAACTCCATATTGGGATGAATGGTACGAAACCATTAATCGTGATATTAAAGCATCAGACGTGCATATGTCGAATGGGATCTCTATGGAAACAGCTTATAATGATTTAAAGTCCTCTGCCAGTAGCGTTAAAAATGGTATCGCAAACGTTATTGGCGAACCTTTGTTACCGAGCGATACTGGACAGCAAATGGTAGATAAAATACTATCTTTAAAAAATTCATTTATCTCAGCTCTAATGGATAAAGGTGTTTATGATGCCAACATAAACAACTCATTAGAAGAATTAATCATGCTGATCAGAAATATTGAATCAGGTAATGTCAAATATGAAAATGTTTATGTAAGAAGTAATGATTATGATGTTGGAATTTTTGAATATGCAGGAAACACAAATGTAGTAAGTTTACCTTATGTAGAGTTTAATGCGCCTTCTTTTAATCCTGCGGTAATTGTATTAAAATCACAATCTCTTAGCACTTCGAATGATATTGCAGTAACAACTTTCCAAGATCAAGGAGACTATTTTTATTCTCGAACTGTTAAAGCGACTTCTTTTAATGGAACTACAAAAAGCTCTGCTACTTATAACCTTAAGGTAAATGTGGGTGATGCTATTGTTAGTCCGTATAATCCAATCATTCGTTTACCTGTTCTCCGTGAAGGTTACGATTACGAATGTGAAATATTTGGTTTTACAGGATTCTAAATCTAGTAAATATTTACGAATGAGGGTTTTAAAATGTATAAAGTTGCAAAAATTTATTATGTAAAAACATCAGGAGAAGTGATTCATCAATCTCGATATAACTTTAATCTTGAACCTAACTTTGATGAAGATTATGAATCATTTAAATCCCTAAATAGCAGAACTAAAGAATCAATAGCGTTGTTAGTTCTTAGGGATGGGGAATATGCACAGAGTTTTCAAGAGGGAACTTTGTTTAAAGTTGATCCGGAAACACAGGAGTTAACATTTGAGTACCCGAATCCGGAAAATCCAGAGGAACCAATAATCCCAAATAAACCATTTGAGGAACAACTAGCTGAGACTATTGCTTACTCTGTGGAACTGGATTTTAGATTGACCAAGTTAGAACTTGGATTAAATTAAAGAAGGGTGATATCTTGAATACTTATGATGCGTGTAAAAAGTTAATTGCTAATGGTCGCTATGGGACAAAAGATGATATGTTGCTAAAATTAGATATCTTTTTGTTAAGTGATCGCATCACCCAGGGGCAGTATAACGAATTAATCGCTGCATTAAATACCGATGCATAATTTACGATATACTTTACCACTTAACACCTTGAAGGAGGTGTATTTTTATTGCTTATTGTAACGGACTTACATGGCAACACAGAGGCTTTAACTAATATTCAAAATGCAGTTGTAAATGAAGAAGTAAACGGGGATTTTAGTATTTCCTTTGCTGCTGTGTTATCACCGGAAAACGCTCATGCCTACCCGTTGCTGGAAGAAGAGTCACTAATAGAACTAGATGGCCATGAATTTCGAGTAAAAAAAATCGTTGAAGTCAATAAAAGAAAGCAAGTAGACAGCGCCTTACACATCTTTTTCGATTTGATTGAGCATCAAATTTATGGCTATATGGGCGGCACCAAGTCAGCCGATGACATTTTTAATTTTATCCTTTCCGGTTCTGGGTGGACTTTTGAAAATGTCGATGTTACCAACTATGTAGTGCTATCCAACTTTGGCGAGGACAATGCAGTTAAACTCATCCGTGATGCATGTAATGCCCTAGATTGCGAGATTAAGATCATGCCTGGAAAGCATCTAAAACTGTATAAACGGATAGGCACAGACACGGATAATCAGTTTCGGTATAGGCACAACGTTAAGACACTCAAAAAATCGGTTGATACGAGCAATCTGAGGACTGTTATAAAAGGATTTGGCTCTGAGGGTCTAGAGGTTACGTACACATCGCCTATGGTTGCAATCTACGGCGAGAGACATGCAGAGCCTGTTAGGGATGATAGGTATTCGATTCCCGAGTCGTTACTAGACAGGCTTAAGCAAGAGTTAAATGATAAGCCTGACATATCCATAGAGGTCGAAGTCACTCAACTAGACTTTGAGGCTAACTTAGGCGATAGCATTTGGACAATCTATGAACCACTAGGTATGGATATTAAGACAAGGATTGCAGCTCGCAAATGGTTTCCATTTAGTAAAAGAGCGCCAACGGTTACAATCGAAAATCGTAAAAAGACGTTTAGCGATATTCTCACTCAGCAGCGGATTGAAATCGACCAAAATAAAAAGGAAACACGTTCTCGCTTTGAACAGACCAATGAGCGAATCACAATGGAAGTAGAACAGGTTAATGAATCTATAGCGACACTAGAGCTCGAAGCCGACAACATTAAATTATCTGTTGAAGCCGTGGAGGAATCCGTAGCTGCCGTAAATATAAGGGCAGATAATATTGTGTTTAGTGTCAATCAATTAGGTAATAGAGTCGGAAATGCAGAGTCTCAGCTAAGCATTCAAGCTGGGCAAATTGCGACGAAAGTCGAACGTAATGGTGTTATTTCTGCGATTGTGCAGTCACCTGAGACTATAAAGCTTCAAGCCAGTAGAATTGAGTTGTCAGGGATTACAAATGTTGCAGATACTCTTACGATTGGAGCTGGTGGAGGTAGGTTCGCAAGTATACGTTTTAATGGGTTAGATACTTGGTTAATGACTTACGGTGACGGTTTACAATTAAGCTCATTAGGTAACTTCGATGTTTACGCAAACCAAATGACATTTACAAGTACTGTAGTCAATCTAGGTACAGCAAGAAGAATTATATGGGGTAGTAATGGACCTACAAATGTTGCTTGGGCAAACCAAGCAGGGTCATTAAGTGGTTACACTGCTTCACGCTTCGCAAAAAACGCTTTAAGTCATCAGGATATATCATTTGAAATCACGTCAACAGGTGGCTTAAGGGCAACTGTAAATGGAAGAACAGCAACTTATTCACCTACGTCGTGGAGTTAAAATATTAGGAGGTAAAAAATATGATCATCACATTTACATTAAATACGGGTATGAATATCACAGCGAACATTCCGGATTTTAATTCTGAGGATTTTGCGAATAAGCTGAACAATCCTCAAACATTATTTATATCTGTGGGTAATAATGGTTTTCAGAAGCACGCTCTTGCAGGATGGCACGAAGAAGTTAAAAACGAGAATTAAGAAAGGAGCAAAATAATGAATTGGGAAATCTTTTATAAAGTTGGGGCGACTGGAACAGGCGCCATTGTCGGTTATTTATTCGGGGGGTGGAGTATCTTGCTGCAAATATTGCTTGCTCTTGTCATCATAGATTATATAAGCGGACTGCTTGCTAGCGGTGTAGAGGGCAAGTTGAGTAGCAAAATTGGGTTTAAAGGAATTGCTAAAAAAATCATGATTTTTTGCTTAGTTGCTGTAGGACATTTAGTAGATAAATCGATTGGAGATGGTAGCATGATTCAAAATGCGATCATCTTTTTTTATTTGGGGAATGAGTTGTTATCCATCATAGAAAATGCAGGTCGTACTGGCCTGAAAGTGCCGGAACAACTCAAAAATGCTGTTGCTATTTTGCAAGGTAAAGGGGATGGAAAGTGATGCAAATAGAAAAGCCAAAACTGGCTTTTAAGGGCAAACTTACCCCTATAAAAAAAGTTACTAAGGTCGTCTGTCATCATCCTGCGCACCCAACGTGGGGCATTATGGAGATACACAATTATCACAAAAACTCTAAAGGATGGGCAGGCATAGGGTACAACTACTTAATTTGCAAAGATGGCCGTATCCAAGAGGGAAGAGGGAAAAATGTAGGTGCTCATTGCTCAGGACGTAATAGTGACACGCTAGGAGTTTGCTTTCAAGGGGATTTTGATAAGCAACAGATGACGGATGCACAGGTTAAGGCTGGCGGATGGTTGATCGCTAAACTAATCAAAGAGCATGGATTGCAGATTAATGATGTTCTTGGCCATCGTGATTTAGCTGCTACTGCTTGCCCTGGTAAAAACTTTAGGATGGCAGATTTAAAGGCTGAGATACTAGCAAATTTGAATCCTAAAACTAAAACACCTGAAAGGAAGTTGAGTGGAATGAAACCAAATTGGAAAGATTGGCAATGGAAAGAAGCTGCAGAGATTTATAAAAAAGCAAGGGTAAAAGGTATTTTATCCTCGGACGAGTGGGAGAAGAAAGCAGCAGCTAAGAATCTGACATTTGACGAAATTGAGTACCTTAACTTGGTGCTTAATGGTCGATTGTTGTAAATGCTAAAGCCCTTACTCTTTTTGAGTAGGGGCATTTGAGTGTTTATTTAAATAATGCTCTAACAATATTTCTATTTTATTACGTATATTTAGGTTGAAATAGTTATGCTGTTCTTCAAATCCACGACACACAAACATATATCCTGTAAAACCTGAGTCTCTTGATATTTCGTATGCCTTCATATTTCCCTTTTTCATTTTAAGTTTTACATCTTTAAGATCCTTTTGAACAACTTTCATTGTTTTTTCAATGAGATTTAAATAAGGCGGCTTAAGCTTAACAGGTAACTGTTCAAAAATCATTCTATCTCTCTCTAGTATGGTAAGGAGCATTGGCAATAAAATGGATTGCTCTATGATTTTATGATCGTCCTCTTTAAGCATCTAGATCATCTCCGTTTTACTAATGTTACATATCGGTATTCTTAATATCTCCTTGTCTGTATCGATTAATAAGGTCTTACTGACGTAATCAATTTTGTCGACTATGCCTTCAATGCCTTTAAAATATCCATCCTCCCAAATTGTCGCCTTTATGGTCATGGTGTAATTAAGTGAGTTATAAATATCAATGTTTATTTGCTCAAGTTCCTGCTCATCAAGTATAGGTTTAACAACTTTCTTTTTATCTTGGTCCATTTTGATAAGCAATTCCTTGTGTTCCGGCAACATCATTCTATTCATATAATATGTAGAATATTAAATTGCAAAAAGGAGAGAATTTTTTACTTTTATGACAAAAAAATACCCCATCTAAAAGAGGGGGGTGATGTTATGCCAAGGCTAGTTTTTTTCTATTTGCTT
>NZ_JARGEJ010000650.1:0-300 GCF_029211245.1 Robertmurraya sp. DFI.2.37
CAAAAATTTCAAATAACGGACCCCAAACACGTCCAGTGTGCGGAGCTGAAAAGTTTATATTTCCACCTGAAACGATAACACTCATCACTCTATCGCTTCCATTATACGCAGACTTAGCTTTTTCAATCGCCTGCTCAAAACTAGCTATCAATTGTTCAGCCTCTTCATTTTTATCAAAAATTTTCCCCAAATTAAGGTTCAATTTGGAAATTACCCATATTAATGGCAATAAAGGCAATGGTCTCAAGAGGATGGCAAGCCATTTTCGGATCCCGCTCGAAAATACAATAGCTATTGGGG
>NZ_JARGEJ010000651.1:0-300 GCF_029211245.1 Robertmurraya sp. DFI.2.37
ATTTTTCTAAAAAAAGGAAGGAATTGATCATATTTTGTAGAATTTATTCGATAGAGGTCAAGTTCAAAATAATATTTTCTTTGAGAGGAGCCTATACATTTGAAGTTAAAATCATTAATGACATTTATTGCGTTAATTCTACTTACTAGCATCATTGTGCCTTCTGTTTCTGCATATACTGTTTCAGAAGATGTTTACAATTCAGAAGAGGGATTAGAGTTATATTATTCACAATTTGATGATGGGGAAGAAGAAAAGTTATAAGATAGTAAAAGTGAATACATAATTCAACAAGAGTGT
>NZ_JARGEJ010000652.1:0-300 GCF_029211245.1 Robertmurraya sp. DFI.2.37
CTACTACATCAACATTCTCAGGTTGTGTTAGTGCATTGTTCTTCTATTTATGAGACTGATCCGGTCGGCTATACTGACCAGGATCCATTTTTAAACATGGTGATTCAGATTAAAACAGTGTTAAAGCCTTTTGAATTATTGGATTGCTGTTTGCAAATTGAAAAGAATCTTGGGAGAAAAAGGATTGTTCGATGGGGACCAAGAATTATAGACCTTGACACTCTTCTCTACAACCAAGAAAATATTAAATCAGAGAAACTTATTGTTCCTCATCCGCGGATGCATGAAAGAGCTTTTGTT
>NZ_JARGEJ010000653.1:0-299 GCF_029211245.1 Robertmurraya sp. DFI.2.37
GTCGAATTTACCTTGCTGATAGCCTTCGTAATAGGCGCGTCGTCTTAACGCTGTTACTGCGTCATCTACATGCGATACAAATTCGTCGTAACTCATTTCCGAAAAATTTATGTTTACCATTCCGCATTCCTCCCCGTTTTTAATTAAAGCCAATCGAACAATTCGTCTTCGTCAATCTGCTTTTCCTGTCGTCGTTCTTTCGCCTCCTTCGCCCGCTTGAACTCCGCCAACACTCTCGGCAATATTCGCGCCCGCTGATACGTAAACATGAACGCAAAGTTGAGTCCGGGGTACTGCGC
>NZ_JARGEJ010000654.1:0-299 GCF_029211245.1 Robertmurraya sp. DFI.2.37
GGATTTGGAGAGATGTTTGCTTCAATGGCAAACTGAGAGAAAAATTAGTCATTTTCAACTAGGTTTGGAGGGTTCAATAAAGGTTAAAAATGACCGTAAACTATTCGGCCGTGAATAAGAGTTAAAACAGCTCAAGACGATTTATAAAAATGTAAAACGACGGAATAAGGAAGTCGTTCATATTCGTGGAAGTTCCGGTACTGGAAAAACAGCGTTAGTAAACGAATTTATGAATATATGTGATAAACAAGATCCCATTTTCCAGCAGCAAAAATGGCATCTTGTTTATCACATATATT
>NZ_JARGEJ010000655.1:0-299 GCF_029211245.1 Robertmurraya sp. DFI.2.37
GGTAGACATACCGCTTTGAATTATTATATGAGTGCATTGCTGCTGGATAAGAAATTGGACAAATTTGTATCGGCGGTTGATATGTATTGTTTCGAGCAAGATACATTGCCGCGTTATTATCGTGAGGCATTGGTGCTTTACAAACGGACTCATCCTGGATATGGAAGAGAAGTCAAAGACACGCTGATGGTGCGGCGTTTGGATGAGTTTCTTAACCGTCAGAAGGAATTTTCATCACCGGTGGAAGAGAAAAACCATATGCGGCGGGAATATGGTGATACCTATTGGTGGTATTATCG
>NZ_JARGEJ010000656.1:0-299 GCF_029211245.1 Robertmurraya sp. DFI.2.37
GGTTCAATCGAATTGCAGCTATACAGGGTATGAATTACAGCAGCTTTTTGAAGAAAAGGGAATTTACGCAGAAATGGCCGAGCCGAATAATATTCTCTTTGTCCTGACACTTTTGAAAAAGGATGCAGAATTTCCATTTGGTGACATCATCACAAGGCTAAAAGGATTACGAATTCAAGAAGCTAAGAAAAGAGAAAGAACTCGTTATTTTAACAAGAAAAGAATTTCGACTCTATATCGTGTACAATCACATAAGAAAGCATTATTTCCGATTGAAGATTCAGCTGGTTCAGTTTGTG
>NZ_JARGEJ010000657.1:0-299 GCF_029211245.1 Robertmurraya sp. DFI.2.37
GCACCCCAATTGTTAGACACTTAAAATCTAACGATTGGTGGTGCAGTTCATGAAGGAGGCTTTGTTTTAAAGATATTCTGTTAAACCGAAACCATTGTATTTTGCAATAAACAACCGTTCTTTCTCGCTTTTTCTGTTATGAATAAATTTAATATATTGTAAACAGCGAGGTTATTAGGAATCATCGATTACCGCCACCGAAATGTGCCATCTGTGACATACTTTTTCCCACAGAATGACAAAAATTGTACCAGTAAATGCCACTCGGTTACCACTTAATACCTTTGTATAATGAATGG
>NZ_JARGEJ010000658.1:0-299 GCF_029211245.1 Robertmurraya sp. DFI.2.37
TTCTTTAATCTAGAAACGAACGGATGGAATCAATATGGACTTATTAATTGATGGACTAACACGGGCGGTCGAAAAGATCATTACTGGTGATCGTGAAGTTTATGAAATCACTTGGCGGACATTACGGATTTCCTTAACGGCCATTTTAATCAGCACGTTAATTGGAATTCCTCTCGGGATTTTATTAGGTTTAACAAAATTTCGCGGTAGAAAGCTATTATTGGTTTTCATTAATATTGGAATGGGGCTTCCACCTGTTGTTGCAGAAGCATTTTCTCGTCAATTTGTTGGAATGCGCT
>NZ_JARGEJ010000659.1:0-299 GCF_029211245.1 Robertmurraya sp. DFI.2.37
TTCTCTCTGATTTCATGAAACGATGGAGAAAACTTATTTTCTCACATTGCTTCATAAATCAGAGAGAAATTAGCCTAAAACAAAGCCAAAATATTTAATAAAACCACTATTTTTTATTGAAAGTGTTCTAATGTGATTGAACATACTTACTATTGTTATATAATGGGAAACAGAGACTTAAGTTTAAATCTATTTATCTCACAAAAATAAAGCAATCATTGTTTATATGAAATATGACTATTAGTAGGTGACTAATGGAAAGAAAAGTTACGTTATTTTTAACAGCGTTTGTTATTTTA
>NZ_JARGEJ010000066.1:0-21410 GCF_029211245.1 Robertmurraya sp. DFI.2.37
ATACCAAAGAAGCAGGTGCCTTTTCTTGTTTAAAGGCAATAGTCAAGGAACAAAGTTGATTGTTCTTAAAGCTTTAATAGACCTAAAACAAGGTCGATTTTCAAGGTGCGAAAGTTGAGTAATTTATATATGCGATTGCTACCAAACACGTCATTTACTATCTTAACTGTTAAGCATGAACATTTTATGAAAATCTGTTGAAAAATTTACATTCCTGTAATATTTATTGCCTTAACACAAAATATTAATATACTCCTTTTTCAAAAAATGTCAAGTGAGCATATCTTGTAAAACATCTGATATCACTACTGCTGTATGGCTTCGCACCGTTTCACAAGTTTGCATGAATAATTTTTTTATGAAAAAATGAACTTTTTTCTTTACACATTATTAATAGACGTTTTACCCCACAAAAAGGTTTCATTAAACATCATTTACAAAAAAAAGGCTAATGCTGATCATCAATCAGCATAAAGCCTTTTAGAGCGATGTTGTCCTAATTAAAATTCTACTTTCTTCTATTATTAATGTTTCCGGCACTGTTGCCA
The DNA here is from genome assembly GCF_029211245.1 of Robertmurraya sp. DFI.2.37. Taxonomy (NCBI): domain Bacteria; kingdom Bacillati; phylum Bacillota; class Bacilli; order Caryophanales; family Bacillaceae; genus Robertmurraya; species Robertmurraya sp. DFI.2.37. The sequence continues at coordinate 549 of NZ_JARGEJ010000066.1, forward strand.
AAAATCATGTTATCAACAATTTTGTTTAACATAGCCATAAATTAATAAGCCGGTATCGAAAGTCATGGTAATAAGCTTTCGATACCGGCTTTTTTTACTTATGAATCGATTTTTTTCGGCTCGTCTGTTGAATTCTCGTCTTTTGATTTTTTTTCATCTTCTATTTTATCATCTTCCATAATCCCTTTTGTTGAGTTCTTAAATTCTTTAAGGGATTGTCCAACCGCACGACCAATTTCAGGCAATTTTTTTGGTCCAAAAATGATAAGAGCAAGAACTAAAATTAAGATCAATCCAGGAATCCCAATATTTGATAACATGCTTTTCACTCCTTTTAAATCACTAGGCTCCATTACATATCTATCCAAATGCATTGTATCATAAGGTTATTACCTTGTAATCTGAAACTGTGTTTTTTTCATACAAGGTACACATTGTAGCTGATTTTCTGATAATGTCTTAAAACTTGTTTGACAAGTTGAGCAAACATGTGTCCTTAAAGAATGTTCAATTTGCTTGTAGGGAGACACCTTTTCAGTAACAGTGAGCGCTTTTTCAGGACAGATATCTTCACATAATTGACAAAATGAACAAGCTTGGGCTGAAATAACAAATCCTTTATCCGTTATTTCTAAGCATTTTTTATCGCATAATTTTTCACATGCATGACATAATGAACATTTTTCAATATTTAAATCAATCATTGCAAACTGATGATGAGGATAATAACGTGCAAGCTCAAGAGCAGTCTGATTAAAACGCCATTTGGCAGGAGCCATTTCCTTAATTAAAGATTGCGTTCCTTCTTTCCATGAATAGAAAAGCTCACGTCTTGATATGACTTCTTCTGAACGTTCAACTTTCGAATGCTCAACAGTTAAGATTCGCCCCTCTAGCTGCAACAATATTTCATTTGCTTCTTTCACCGCATGATCCCATTGCTCGTTGTACCCATCCTCTCCCACTATCCCTTTGAGTCCCTTTTTAGCGTAAACTACTAGCTCCTTAGCAGAAGGTGGAGTACTTTTATCTATCACAATCCGCCCTTGATGGATTTCTCGCTTTGGAAATATCCCTGCAATGGCCTGAACAGGACATGAAACCAAGCACTTTCCACATTCATTACATTTCTTATAATTAATTTGAGGTACTCCATTTTTCATTTCGATTGCTTTTAATTCACATGCTTCAATGCAACGGGAGCATGTTGAACGCGGACTTTTGCAGCGAGAACAAGTTGGTAATATTTCATATTGATAATCCAAGCTCTCAATCCATTTACTTAAAAGACCCATCTTCAACACTCCTCAAACGAAAGGAAAAGTGTCCCCTTCCTTTTATTCACTCAAGCTCCTAACACATAAAAGACATATCGGCTCATGCCTTCGGCAAACACCAGAACAGCTAAAGCCACATAAGCAAAGGAAAACGATACTTTTTCCTGCTTGGCGATTGAAAGATAGCCTAAGAACGCTACAGCCATTACCTCGATGATCCAGCGAATGGCTACCGTTGTTTGATAATCGGCTAGAGAAGCTAACGCATTCGTTCCTTCAATCATATTGACCTCAGGCAGTACCGAACCAAATAGGGCAACGCCGATTAATTGAAGGCCGATCCCTCCTAATGAAATATAGAAGGCATTTTTAATCAAACTTTGCGCCTTATCCTTTAACTGTGGCGCTAGTAAACTCGCAACGAGCACCGGTCCCAGGACGAAGGCTGTGCCATAAAAGGATGTGAACGTATGAACCGAGTTCCAGCCACTTACTAATGAATTGGCATAGATCATCGCCATACAATAAATATCCACTAATCCTATAAGGGCTGATAAGATTAAGAGCCAATGATGAACCTTTTTCTGGACAAACGCTAGTCCTGCCGTAACACAAGCAGCTCCAATGAACAAGCCTGTCACCAATATTTCACGACTCATCCAGGATGAACCTAAGTTGCGAATCGAGTTTAGAGCGTGTGACGGTGTTCCTAAGTGGGCAAATGAAGCGATTAAACCGACAAGGGACAGAGCCGCAATGACAATTAAGGGGATTCGCATTGCTTTAAATGCCGTTCCTTCACCCCATTGGTTCATTTTTTTATAGAAAATCGCTAGAGTCAGCATCCCGCCGATAGCAATTTGCAAGCACACGGTAAATAGTAATAATGCCCATTCATGCATCGAAATAACCTCCTTTATCTACTTTGCACTTTTATGTGCACCTATAACAATACTTGGATTGGTAATAGATGAATTGGGGAGACCTTTTATATTGTTTATATCACCATACTTTGCTCGCAATTCTTCAATTGAACCATATTCAAGTGCACGCATAGGGCATGAACCAACGCAAGCTGGATCTTCATTTTTTTCAATCAAATCAATACAAAAATTACATTTTGTCATTTTCCCAATGATTTCATTATATTGTGGGGCTCCATACGGACAATTCCACATACAATATTTACAGCCAATACATTTTTCATGATCAACTAATACAACACCATCTTCTTCTCTCTTGTGCATCGCACCAGTTGGACAATTCTCCACGCATTTAGGGTTTGCACAATGGTTACATGAAAGTGATGTAAAAAATGTTTGTACATTTTGTATGAACGCTTCATCACGTTCTATATAGTCCCCTTCCGTATATTCATAAACTCTCCGATAGTTAACATCAACTTCAAGATCATTTTTATCTTTACAAGCAACTACACAAGCTTTACATCCAGTACAATATTCGTTATTTATATAAAAGCCTAGCTGTACCATTACATGTTCACACCCTTCTTTTTCTATGCCTTCTCAACTTCAACTAAGTTAGTATGTTGAGGATTTCCCTTAGCCAATGCAGATGGACGTTGACTTGTTAGCGTGTTGATGTTTCCTCGCTGATCAATTCCATTTTTATCAGGTGACCACCAAGCTCCCTGTGGGATTGCTACTGTTCCAGGAATAATTCTATTCGTGAGTTTAACTGGCATATGAATTTCTCCACGCTCATTAAAAACCTTTACTTTGTCACCATCTTTAATATTTCTCGTTCTCGCATCTTCTTTATTCATCCACATGACTTGTGGTCCTGCTTCTTCTAACCATTTGTTATTATCAAAAGTTGAATGGCAACGGCGTTTGTAATGCCAGCCAATAAGCTGTAATGGATACTTCTCAATTAATGGATCTTCAGGTCCTTCCCATGAAGAAACATATTTCGGTATTGCCGGAATTTCATCCAATTCATTCATATCCCATAACGCTTTCGAGAAGATTTCAATCTTACCTGAAGGTGTTTCAAATTTATGATTTTCTGGATCTTTAATTTGCTCTTCAAATGCGATTACCGTTTTATCCTCTAATGAGACTTGATAGATCCCTTTCTTTTTGAATTCATCGAAGGTTGGAAAATTCGGATCTACCTTTCTTGACTCTTCAATTGACCACATAACCCAATCTAATTCATTTTTTCCTTCAGTAAATTCTTTTTCTACTCCAAGCTTTTGCGCCAGCATCGTTAGCCACTCATAATCCGATTTCGTTTCAAATAGATTATCAATACACTTTTGAGACAAAATCGCTTGTTGTGAAGGAGCCCATGTTGTTCCAATATCCCATCTTTCCATAAATGAATTGGATGGTAATAAAATATCAGCAAATTTTGCACTTGGAGTCATAAAAATATCACTAACTACAATTAGTTCAAGGAGGGATTCATCCTCTAATATTTCTGCCGTGCGATTGCAGTCGGAATGCTGATTTATTAGAGTATTTCCTGCTAAATTAAACATTGCCTTAATATTTGTCGGCAGCGTCTCTTGCCCTTCTGGTAATCCCTTCACTCCATCTTTTGCACCCATTTCTGTTCCACGAACAACAGCGTCCGTCCAAAGGAAACAAGGAATCGTTAAGCCACCTAATGGATTATCTCCTTTTGGTACAGCAGTGGTTTTTACGAGGCTAACATAACCAGCACCAGAAGCCCAACCGCCTCGAACACCGACATTTCCAGTAATGGCGGCAAGCACCGTACCACCTCTTACAAATTGCTCACCATACGCTTGTCTTTGTGGTCCCCAACCTTGTAATAAGGCTGATGGTTTATTTGTAGCAAATTCTCTTGCAAGTTTTCGAATCGTATCAGCAGGCACCCTGCAAATCTTCGAAGCCCACTCAGGTGTTTTTGCTACTCCATCCTTTTCTCCCATAATATAACTAACGAGAGACTCTCCTTCTGGAACCCCTTCAGGCATATGTTCCTCATCGAAGCCCACACAATATTTATCTACAAAATTCTTATCGTATAATTTTTCAGAGATAATAACATACGTCATAGCATCCATCATGGCATTATCAGTAGTTGGCGCAATCGGGATCCACTCATCCGCTAATGCTACAGCTGTATCAGATTGCCTTGGATCAATCACGACGATCTTTACCCCAGCTTCTTTTGCTTTTCTAACATAGTAATCTGTTACGCCAAATCTCGTTTCTACCGGATTATGGCCCCATAAAATAATAAGCTTTGAATCTGATAAAGTATTTAAAGTGCTTCCCGTTTGCGTCGTTCCATAAGTAAACGGTGTAGCATTTGAAGTTTGTGCTGAGCTGTAGGAATTGTGGTAACCGAGATATCCTCCAGTTAAACCCAGGATTTTTTGTATCATATTTCCTGCGCCAATAATACTTCCTGAATGCCCGCTTGCATAGTTACTATACCGACTGGCCGGACCATATTTTTGCGTGATTCTAGTTAATTCTTTAGCAATATAATCAATAGCTTCTTCCCAAGATATTTTTTCAAACTTACCTTCTCCCCGTTTACCGACTCGTTTCATTGGATATTTTAGGCGATCAGGATGATAGACAAATTGGCGGTAGCCTCTCCCGCGAATACATGCACGAAGCTGCGGCAGCTCAAATGTATCTTCTTTTGTATCTGTCGTAAGACGTGTCACAACACCATCATTTATATGAGCTTTTATTAAGCACCTACCACCACAGTTAACAGTAGAACAAGTGGTAAGTATTTGTTCATCGAGATTTTCACTCGGCTCCTCTGCACTAACTTGAGATAGCATTCTCGTTCCTTGTACGGTTCCCCCAATCACTACTGGAGCAGTAACTGCGCTTGACCATTTAATAAAACTCCGACGAGACATTTTATTATCACTTAAACTGTCAAATATATCTTTGCCCATGCTTAACCCTCCTGTTTTCCCATAAATTTACTATCATAACCTTGTAATTAGGCTAAAAATACAACTCGTTAATAACATCCATGTCAAAAATAATGAAATCTTCCAACATTCGTGCAGAAGATATGAATAACTCTGATTTAGCATGGTTTTGAATATCGCTTGAAAACGACGGTACCCACTTAGCTAAATGCTCTTTAAGCATCCTCTTCTGTCCATCTAACAAATGATTATAAATTGAGACATTATGTTCTTGTTCCGTTCTCTCTATTAATTGGATCATGAACTGTAATTCATAGCTAATATGATCCTCTGCCTCTATATGTTGATCAGGTTTTCTCTCTAGCGCTAAATGATAAGTTTTAAAAAGTTCCTTCACTTCAAATGTGGGAAAATCAAAAAGACATCTATCTTTTCCTCTATATACTGATTCCCAAGGAGGCGCTAATAAAGAATCTGGGCCAATAAATAAACGAAAATAATCATCTCTTGCCATTTCAATTGCTGCTTTTTCATCGTCGCTGATAAAAAAATGATAGAATCGTTTACCTCCATCGATTTCCTGTAACCCTTGTATATTAAAGCTATCTTTAATATTGAAATAAGTTTCGAGATCCATTGGCTGTGAGAACAAGATATATTGGAGTTGATAAAAGTCTTTTCGAGCCTTTAAAAGCTGAACATTTTTGTCTTTTATCCTTTCAACTGTATAAGTCATTTTCTCATCGTCTCCAGTCATATTATTAATTTTCCCCATACAATAACCGATTGGGTAAGCAAAAGAAGCCTGGCAAAATAAATTTCAGCGCTACCAAAATCAATTCCAAATTCCTTTTATTGTGAATGTTATCACAATCTTTACCTTATCTTTATTATAAAATTGGGCTAAATAAAATGATACGTTCTTCATACACAAAAAAAAGGGGGCAATTTTGTTTGCGGTGAACAATTAATTTTTACGAACTTGTGACGGTATATATGGAGACAAAAGGGGATTAAAAGGTAAGAAAGAAGAGGCTGGGACATAAATAGCCTCTAATAAAGAGAAAGGTGAATTTGAGGGTACTCAAATTCACCTTTCTCTATTTTTTCGTGTTAATTCTTCTATTATCTTAGTTAATGGCAGTGAATTTTCTTAAATTCACTGCCATTAACGCGAGCCCCATTTCGTTTTCTACCTTCGATTTTCCTCGTACAGAAAATCGAGTGAAACGCAAATTAGCCTTCAAGAATTTAAAAACTGAGTTCACATCTATTTTGCGTTTTCGATAGATGACACCGGTTTTCTCTTCCGAAAGCTTAGCTCTTACATCTTCTTCTTTGTTATTCCCATCTTTCATTTACCATAAGTTTTCGATTGTTGCCTTCTTTTGCTTTTGTACATGATGAACGGATTGGGCATCCTGTACAGTTTTCACTCTCGTAGATTTTGAACTTCGTTTGAAGCATATAGAGTCTTTTCACACAGACACAGACAAATACAGAAAAATATTTAAACTTCAGCTATTTCCGGTTGGGGTATGTGTATGTATCTGTTTCTTTTTTATACTCCTAGTTGTCGGAATTAAATGAGTTTTGTTTATACTTTTTCTTTTGTTCCTTCAAATACATGTTATAGGTAATCAACACTTCTCATTTTCTATTAGCAAGGATATCATAGAAGCTTTGTTCATTGCCATAACCGGCATCTGCGACAATATGTTTCGGTAAATCGAAATAATGCTACTCAATCTCATCGAGGATTGGAATGGAATTAACGTACGTGTATCTGTTGGATTTGAAAATAATTTATAGGCAAGTGAGTATTGGCCTTCCGTTGCGATTTGTACATTGTAACCAGCTTTCAATTGTCCGTTTTTCAAATAACATCTTTCATTCGTATAAAGGTCGCAACTTTGTCTGTTTTCGAATAGCTGATTCCAAAGCCTTGTTGATATTTCTGTTTTTGCGAGACAAAACCTATCAATTGTTTACGGACTTACTTCGGGTATTTACAGGGCTTTTCGTTCTGCAACGTCTGAAGTTACTTCTAGTTGTTTACCATACGTTTTTATAAACTCGTCTACTTTTTGAACCAATTGAGTATGTTCTTTTCATGACAATTGTTCCTCGCTTTCCCGTTCCAGTTCATGCATGATTTCTTCTCAAGTAACTTATTGTACAGTTGGTTGATTTTTTAATTAAACTTTGATGAGACTTTTCAATAGATTTCTTCTAGACAAACGTAAATTTATTCGTATTCGCCTCAATCTTTGTACCATCAATAAAAATCACATCTTGATCAATCAGTTTTTCTTCAATTAATGGGCAACGGAATTGAACGAAACATTGGCTAATTAATTCTTTCACTTCGGATTGAACACGGAATCAGTTGATAAGTAATTGAAGTCGTATTATGACCTATGAATCTATATAATGGTGTTAGAGTTTTTTTGCCTAGAGAATCTTTTGGCAGGTGAAAAAACATCTTTTTTACATGTTAATATCAGCATTACTAATGACTTCACTTCCTTAATTCGCTATCAACTAAGTTTAAAGCTTCAACAATCTAATCAGACTCCTTTTTCTCAAATTCTCGAATAAGTTCCTCCCATAATACAAAAAAACCATAAAATTATTAATATGTAACTATTTCTGGTTTTTTATATCTAGAATATTCTTTAATATTATGGCTAGTAGAATATAGTTAGATAATTGGAAAATTGCATTTATGTCTTGGTATAAAAATAAATATCTAGTTACAAATGGAAAAAGAAAAGTTATAACTATTGCTAAAACTATACTAAGGAACAAAAATCCAGTAACTTGTTTCAAAAAAACATCTCCTTTATTAAAAGTCATACCTAAGATAACATATTATCCCAAAAAAACAAAATACATCAAGCTATTATAAAAACAGTAATTTTTCCCTATATATTGTAATATTTAATAGGGAATTTCAAGCTCCTCTCCAAAAAAATACGAACATACCCCTATTGATAATCCAAAATATTTCATTTTTTCCACGAAAAGTTAGTGATATTATTTTGTTATACTTTACATATATTCTAATATTTGGTAAAATTACTCTTGTGAAAATTGGAAAATTTAAGGAGGATATTATAAAAAAAATAATTTTAGGTATTTTTATGGCATTAAGTTTGACTTTATTTTCAAGTCATACTTTTGCCGAAGAAAAACTAACGGTACAAGCCGTAGATACAACATTAGTTGAAATGGGCTTTTCTTCCGAAGAAGTAAAAAAAATTAGCGAAAAAACCAAAAAACAGATAGTTGAAAGTGGTGGAGAAAAAGCAGATTATACAGTTGAGGATGTAACATTAACCTACCAAAGTTTGGATGGTAAAGTCTATGAAGTAACAGATGCAAACAAAAATGAAATTGCTTTAATGGAAAAGAAAGATAGAAAAATAGCTCAATTAATAGATCCGCTCGCATTCGCAGGAATCGATGAAGAACAATTTAGAGAGTTCCAAACTTTTAGCTCTGGTTTTAACGATCGAGCTGAAGGTGATTGGTATGGTTCAACTTATATCACAAAAGTTGGTGCAACTTCTACCAATAATATTTATGAAGTTTGGACTGAATGGACTTGGACAAATGGACCAAAAGCATGGTGGACAACTGATACAGTTGCTACAGCGTGGGACATTGGTTTTACAGCACAACAAAATTCAGATAAACAATATAGATTTGTTGTAAGAAGATATGCGGATGGAAATATTAGAACAGATAATATTAATGATTTAAAGATTTTACATGATCAGTATGGTCATCAGGCAAAAGTTCCTATAGGCACATTCTTACAACAATCTGGTGGAATTTCTGAGAAATTGCTTATAAATAAGTCTGTAAAAGGTACAAAAGGATTATTAACGGTTTATGCTCATCCTACTACACCACTAGGAACATCAGCTACTATCGGTCCTGTTTCAATAGATTTTTCCACATTCGCTGGATATAAATGGAGTTATAGACTTAATATTAATTTATAATTCTATGAATTTACAAACCTACTTTACACATATAAACCTGTCACTTCTATGTTCAGGTGACTAATTATCTTTAGTATACTAAATGAATAATTAGGTCTTTATACAATCTGAAAGTTCATCTAACCTATAAGGTGTTCTGCTAATAAAACACCAAAAATATACGCAAAGAAAATTTTTGTTTAAAAAGAGCCGATTTTCCCTAATCTAAGGGTAAAATTTGCTCTTTTTTATTGGTTTAGAAAACCCCTTGTCTACTTCCACAATTTCTCCTGATTTTCTACGGTTACGTAAAGTGGCTTTATACTTATCTACCTGTGCATTATACATTTCAGCATATTCACCATTTTTTAAAATAAACTCTTTGTGGCTACTAATCCCAACAAATCCACCTTTTTCATTACCACTATTTTACCAGCGATTTTGCAGAAATCATTCTATGAGATATAAAAATCCCCACTTTCCTTTGGATCTAAGGCTGAAGTTGGTTCGTCCAGAATAAACAATTGCCCTCTTTTAAATAAAGCTCTTGATAGAGCTATCTTTTGCCATTGTCCTCCTGAAAGTTCCTCACAATTATTAAGCATTCTACCTAAAATGGTATTAAATCCGTTAGGTAAATGCCCAATGAAATTATTTAAATTATTATCAATAATTTTTGCTAACCTTTCGTTATTCGTATTATCTGAATTTTCAAAAAATATATCCTCTTTAACAGTAAGATTATATTTCACAAAACCTTGAAATATAGTCATAACTTCTTGAAATATGGAATCTAACTTAATACGATTGAGAGATAACCCCTCGATTTTAATTTCATTATCTTTTGTGGGATATATAAGAGTTGTTTTGTCAGATCCGGTACTTCCAACTGTCACTACCTTCTCATTAGATTTTATGGTTAAATTAATATTTCCTAATATTTGATAGATACGTAAAATTGGATATTATCATCGGTGTGATTCCAGATGACATAAACCCTAAAGAATGGGAATCATCAAATAATAATATTCCGCTAAAAAAGAGAACATGAGGCTGGGACAAAAATAGCTTCAAATAGTGAGAAAGGAGAATTTGAGTGAACTCAAACTCTCCTTTCTCTATTTTTTACTATTAATTCTTATACATCCTTATCTGATGGCTGTGAATTTTCTTAAATTCACGGCCATTAAAACAAGGCCCATTTTGTTCTCAACCTTTGATTTTCCACGAACAGAAAATCGAGCGAAAACGCAAATTGGCCTTCAAAAATCCAAAAACTGGTTCTACTTCCATCTTACGTTGACGATAGATGGCACCTGTTTTTTCTTCTGAAAGCTTTGCTCTCACATATTCATTTTGATGTTCCCACTTCTCGTTCACCATTAATTTTCGATTATTCCCATCTTTAGCTTTTGTATAGGATGAACGGAATGGGCACTCCGAACATTCTTCACATTCATAGACTTTAAATTCCCGTTTGAATCCTGTTTTATCCGTACGTTCAGATTGATATTTAAAGGGAAGGCGTTTGTGATTTGGGCAAGTGTATGTATCGCTTTCTTCATCATACTGCCAGTTGTCTGGGTTAAACCCGTTTTGTTTATGTTTTTTCTTTTGTTCCTTCACATACATGTTATACGTTATTAGTGCTTCTCGGTTTCTGTTTGAAAGGATATCATTAAAGTTTTGTTCGCTGCCACAATATGCTTCGGTAATTCGAAATAACCTTTCTCGATTTCATCTAGAAATGGAATTAACGTACGTGTATCTGTCGGATTTGAAAATATACTATACGCAAGTGTGTATTGACCTTCCGTTGCGATTTGTACATTATAACCTGCTTTCAATTGACCATTCTTCATATAATCATCTTTCATTCGCATGAATGTTGCATCAAGGTCTGTTTTCGAATAACTATTACGTGTACCCAAGATTTCAAAGTCCCGTTGATAGTTCTGTTTCCGTACAAGATAATCAGTCAACTGCTTACGCACTTGCTTTGGATATTTTCGTTCACTTCTTAATACTTTTCTTTCTTCTACGCTCGATGATGCTTCTATTTTTTGGTCATATTCAGTAATGACTTCATCTACTTTTTCAATCATTTGGTCCAGTTCTTCAAGTGATAATTGCTCATCACTTTCTCGTTCAATTTCAGGTAAGATCTCTTTTTCAAGCAACTCATTGTAGAGTTGATTTGATTTTTCAATTAAGCTTTTGTGATATTTTTCAATTGACTTTTTCCATACGAATGTAAATTTATTCGCATTCGCTTCGATTTTGGTCCCATCAATGAAAATCGCTTCTTGATCGATTAATTCTTCTTGTACAAGTTGACAACGGAATTGGATGAAGCATTGGCGAATGAGATCTTTCACTCCAGGTTGAACACGGAATCGGTTGATGGTTCGGTAGCTTGGTTCATATCCTTGAGCTAGCCACATCATACGGATACTATCTTTTAATAGGGCTTCCATTTTACGCCCCGAAAAGACAGATTGAGTGTAGGCACATAGAATAATTTTAAGCATCATGCGTGGATGATAGGCAGGACAACCTTCATTTCGAAGAAATGGTTCAAACGCTTCTTGAGGGATACTTTCAACTAAATGATGAACATGGAAGGCAATATCATTATTTTGTAACTTTATTTCTAAATCGAGAGGTAAAACGATTTGATTCATGGTATAATCTTTAAACATAAGGACACTTCTTTCTGATTGGATTTTGTTGTGGTGACTTAATTTTATCAGAAGAGGTCCTTATTTTTATTCTAAAAATACTCAAAGCCGGTGAAATTTTACTCTCGTAAAATTTCACCGGCTTTTTCATCTTAGAGGTGGGTTTTGTCCCAGCCTCTTCTTATTCGTTACGCTCCTAACACATAAAAGACATACCGGCTCATGCCTTCGGCAAACACCAGAACAGCTAAAGCCACATAAGCAAAAGAAAACGATACTTTTTCCTGCTTGGCGATTGAAAGATAGCCTAAGAACGCTACAGCCATTACCTCGATGATCCAGCGAATGGCTACCGTTGTTTGATAATCGGCTAGAGAAGCTAACGCATTCGTTCCTTCAATCATATTGACCTCAGGCAGTACCGAACCAAATAGGGCAACGCCGATTAATTGAAGGCCGATCCCTCCTAATGAAATATAGAAGGCATTTTTAATCAAACTTTGCGCCTTATCCTTTAACTGTGGCGCTAGTAAACTCGCGACGAGCACCGGTCCCAAGACGAAGGCTGTGCCATAAAAGGATGTGAACGTATGAACCGAGTTCCAGCCACTTACTAATGAATTGGCATAAATCATCGCCATACAATAAATATCCACTAATCCTATAAGGGCTGATAAGATTAAGAGCCAATGATGAACCTTTTTCTGGACAAACGCTAGTCCTGCCGTAACACAAGCAGCTCCAATGAACAAGCCTGTCACCAATATTTCACGACTCATCCAGGATGAACCTAAGTTGCGAATCGAGTTTAGAGCGTGTGACGGTGTTCCTAAGTGGGCAAATGAAGCGATTAAACCGACAAGGGACAGAGCCGCAATGACAATTAAGGGGATTCGCATTGCTTTAAATGCCGTTTCTTCACCCCATTGGTTCATTTTTTTATAGAAAATCGCTAGAGTCAGCATCCCGCCGATAGCAATTTGCAAGCACACAGTAAATAGTAATAATGCCCATTCATGCATCGATATTACCTCCTCATTCAAAACGAATTATTTTCTGCATTTACATTTTTTATTTAACAGCCCGGTCGTATTTTGGCTAACTCCTTTAGCCGTTTATGCGTTAATAATAAGATTTGGTTTTGTTATTGTAGATGACGGAATTCCTTTAATATCTGCGTTAATACCATATTTCTTTCGCAACTCGTCAATGGGGCCAAATTCAATGGCGCGCATTATACAAGAGGTAACACAGGCTGGTTCTTCCCCTTTTTCCCTTAAATCAAGACAGGTATCACATTTTGTCATTTTTCCAAGTTCTTCACTAAATTGTGGAGCTCCATACGGACAGTTCCAGACACAATATTTACAACCAATACATTTTTCATGATCAACCAAAACAACTCCGTCTTCATCACGCTTGTACATTGCTCCTGTTGGACAACCTTTCACACACCCGGGCTTCTCACAATGATTACAAGAGATCGAGACATGAGAAAAAGATGGTTTTGGAAAAGTGCCTTCCTCAAAATCATAAACCCTACGGAAATTACGCCCAACTTCTAAATCATTTTTATCTTTACATGCTACGGTACATGTTTTACATCCTACACATTCAGCTACATTTATATAAAAACCTAATTGCGTCATCATTCATGCCCTCCTTCTTCTCTAAAACTTAATTATTCGTTGCTCCCATTTTATATCCTCTTCTAAAGGCTCACCGTTCCACTTTTCTACATTACAACGGGCAGAATTAAATCCTGATGAACCAAGCCCTTTCGGAATATGTGCAACAAATAAGTTATCTGCTCCAGCTCGATCAATACCTGTCTTCTCATCGATATCGACCCAGGCTCCATGAGGTAATCCAATTGTCCCAGGAATAATACCCTCAGTAATTTTGGCCGGACGAAGGGCTTGACCATATTCATTTGACATTAACACTGTTTCTCCATCTTTAATTCCTATTTCCTGCGCGTCTTTTTGACTGATATAGACTGGATTTGGCCATGCTTCGCGCAATTGTGGAACATTGTCAAATGTACTGTGAGAACGTCTTAGATAATGTGGATTAATCACTTGATAAGGATACTTTCCTTTTTTCTTTTTGTCCCAATCTTCAAAAGTCGTCTCATAGCCGTGAACCTTCGGCTCGTATTTCGGTATCGGGGCAATTTCAGAATAAGCCTTTTTTGACAGTTCATTAATGGCTTTACAATAAATTTCGAATTTCCCACTTTCACTTGATACAGGGTTTCCTTCAGGATCATCAATAAAATCCTTGTAGGCAATAAAACCAAAGTTATCACCTGGTTTTCTAGGAATTTGATAAATTCCTTGATCTACAAATTCCTTTAAAGGAATTCTCCCCTGTTGTGGACTGCCTTCAACGCCCCACTCTTTAATATCATTCGCAGTAATCGTACATAACGGTTCATAGTCAATACCGTTTTCTTTCACGACCATGCTCCCGGCCAACTGATTGAAGTATTGTTGTTTTTCAGAAAACGGAAATACTTTCTTCGGATCTTTTCCAAGTGCTGCAAGCAGCCCTTCCGCAATTTCTTGGTCTGTTTTCGATTCATATAACGGATCAATAATTTTCGACCATGTGATTAAGATTTCACGATTTCCTCCTTTTACAGCTCCTTCTGTTTCCCATTGTGTAGCCACCGGTAGAACAATATCGGAATATTTCGCATTTGTTGTAAGAGCATAAGCATTGGTTACGACAAACTCAACCTTGCGATGCGCTTCAATTCCTTTAGCAATATTACTTCTTGTCTGTAATGTGTTGTTGTAGTTATGATAAATAAATTGAATATTAGCCTTTCTTTCTCCCTCATAACGTTGAAGGAACTTACCATCTAAAACGGCATCCCAAATTTCATTTTCATTAATCATATTGTCAACGGCATTCGCTACACGTTCAGTCCCGGACCCACCAGCAGTTAAGAGCATCGGTCCCATGTTTCCTGCATATTCCCAACAGCTAACACCCGTCATATTACCAGGACTTCCCATATGTCCGGTCATCATACCGAGTGCCGAGAATGCTTGAACCCATCCTTCTCCATTGCTTATCCGAGCAGGTGCCCAAGCTGTCAGCAATGCCACTCGTTCGGTACCACCAATTTCTCTAGCTAATTCACGGATTTTGCTTGGCTCGATTCCACAAATTTCGGATGCCCATTCAGGCGTTTTCGGTTGGCCATCATATGTTCCAAGAAGATAATCTTTAAAATTATCATTTGGACCAGCACCTTCTGGCATATGTTCCTTATCAAAGCCAATCGTATACTTGTTTAAGAAATCCCATTTTACAAGCGGATTTGTTTTTGGATCATCCTCATCTAACAATGTATACATCATCGCTAAGGCTAATGCATCGTCAGTTCCTGGTCTAATTGGCACCCAATCAGCGTCAAAAACATTAGCTGAGTCGGTATACATCGGGTCAATCGAAATAAATCGTGCTCCAGCTTTTTTCGCTTGAAGATAGTTGTATGTTACACTTCCCATCGTGCTCCATGCCGGATTCGCTCCCCAAAGCACAATCAATTGCGAATTGCGCAGATCAAGACGGTCATTTATTCCATTGACAGCCAGCCCTTCGCCCACACCCATATTTTCATAGATCCATCTCCAGGCACCCCAGGACGAGCTACCGTAGCATGCAGAATAACCGCCTATTTCAGCCATCACATTTGTAATATTAATGTCTCCTCCTGTTACAAGGACTGATTCATTACCATACTTCTCTGTAATTCGTTTTGTTTCTGCTGCAATCAATTCAAAAGCCTCATCCCAAGAAATTCGAACCCACTGATCATTCCCTCGCAGTTCTTTCTTGCCGCCTCCAGGCTCCCAATTCTTCCTTTTCATCGGATATTTTAAACGGTCTGCGTTAAATACTTGTTTTCGTTGGGAACGACCTCTTAAACATCCCCGCTGTTGTGGAAAGTCTGGACTATCTGGATGTGTATCATCCGTCTTTTGCCGAACAACAACTCCATCTTTAATTAACACCTTGTTCAAACAACGGCTTCCACAGTTATGCCAACACGCAGCAGTTTTCCAAACTCCTTCGCCAGCACTATCCTCAAGGCCAATGTTCGTATCTGCTTTCGCAATGAGTCCCCTACTTACAGGAATTGCAGCAGTAGCCGCAATGGCAGAAGACCAGCCAATGAAAGATCTTCTGGACATCTTAAACTCATTTGCTTTTTTTAATAAATCAAACATCTTAATATCAATCTCCTTCCGTTCTAGTATTCTTTCTTTTGTGATTGTGAAATCCATCACATGAAAAGATAAACAAATTATGTTAGGGCTTCACTTTTTATCACTTCTATATTCAATAGTTCTTGAAGAACAACTGAATCCATGGTTAAATAATGCAGCAAAATCTTCGCTATTCCTTGATAAAATTGAGTTTCTGCGTTTGATATCATCTTTTCACAAAACTCTGGTGCAAACTTTAGAAGATGCTCATGCAAAAATTGTTCTTGAGCACGTAATAAGTAGTCGATTTCCTGTAAGTGCTCCGCTTTCGCCGAATCGAGCGTTAATTGATTTAATCGATAAATAAAATCAAGCTCTAAACCAATATGATCCTCCGCTTCAACATTTTGCTTCGCCATTTCAAATCCAAATTTCTCATATGTTTTTCGGACATTAATTGTACAGCTTTGAAAAAGCATGGGCTCCTTTTGCACATAGATTGATTCCCAAGGCGGTACCGGCAATTCAAATGGTCCAATTGTCATTCTTGTATAATCCCAATGCAACTGTTCAAAGTGGTTTTGATTATGAAGAACATCATATTTTTTCACATAAATTTTTATATCCTCAATTCCTTCTAAAATCCCATCACAGTCTTGTGCAAAAGGAAATTGCTCGAGATTTTGCTGAAGGAAGATTTTCAAATATTCTTGTGTTGGTTCTTCAATCAAAAATCTTCTTAAAATGTCATAAGCATAATCTCTCGCATGGAAAAGATCGATTAAATCTGAGATTGCTATTTTTTCAGTCATTTTCATCATCCTCCTTTAACACTTTTTCTCAAAAATATCCTCTAATTCAAACAGAGAAGAAGTTGTCCAATCCAAACCAACTTCACGAACGTACTGCTCTCCTTCGTTCTCTTCAATCACTACTGAAGAGATCGAGATTTCCACATCCCTATTTTTTAAATAAAGAATATCCATAACGGAAAATTGAATAAAGTCATGGCTCGTATTTTCTATATAAAAAATATTTGCCTGATCGAATAGTGCTTTCGCTTTCCTTATTTCTTTACCAAACACTTTTGCCGTTTTTAAAAAATAATCTTTAGTGGAAAAAGTATAGGTTTGATCAGGACACTGCCGTTGATTTTGTTGGTAAACTTGACCGGTATGCTTATTCTCAAGAGAACAATAATGAACACCCATTTTTAGTCCCTCTTCCAGAGCAAAATCGACAAGCTCCAAACATTCCTTTTCACTGTCTGCCACCGCTAATCCTCCTGCATACCAATAGTTGTAATACACTTCATAAGGTGGATATTTTAACTGAAGCCCTCTCTCTTTAAAGGCTTCAGCATTACCTAATGGAAAACAAAGCTCCAATAAATTAATGCCAAAAATATTTAACCTATCAAGTTTTAAGAGGAGAACTTTCATTTCCTCCAATGTTCCAGGGACAACTGGCATCTCGACGAGAATATTTGGGATAAAATCTCGTGAGAGCTCAATTTTTTGAAGCAAATGATTAATTCTTGATACAGGGTCGTCCATTTTTACACTAAAACGAATCTCATTCAAATTGGCATTTTTTAATTGCTGGAGCAATTCTTGATCAAGAAGATCCCCTGTTGTATAAAGTCTTGTGTATGTTTCAGGTGAGTTTCGATGAGCGGTGTCAAAAAACTTGATTACCTCATCTTTAAACAACAATGGCTCACCCCCAGTAAGTGCTAAATGCTTCAGCTCAATTCCTTGAGCCAATATATCAAGCAGTTCCTTCTGAATATCTTTTTGCTTATTTTTATAAATTAAATAATCTGCCTGATTTGGGTTAAAGCAAAAGAAACAATTCCGATGACATTTTAATGAAGGGTAAGTCGTATAACTATTGCTGCCAGTTTGGCAAGCTTCACATGCACTAGAAATTCTATTAATGAATATGCTTTTATTATTATTTCTAATAGATGCACCTGCATGATGAAGATTTTTCAGCTTTGTATTTCTATCATAGACCACAGATTCTCTCTGAAACGGAAGGCCGAAGGTTTCGATTTGATGGATAGTTTCACTTTCAATATTTGTATAAATTTGAGCATACTGTGCAAACGATTTATTTTTTATAAAATACACATTATCACTTGTAATTTTCCGTAGCATAATCTCACGTCCTTTTTCACAAAATATGTGAAACAAATCACAAAGTTTATTTCATTATCATTATAAAATTGGAATTACATAAAAGATACGTACCACGTATACAAAAAAAGTGGATGAAATTTGTCTACTGCAACCAATCAATTTTTACGATCTTGTGACTTTGATTGTTGGATAAGTAAGGGTGATTTAAGATTAAGATGAACCAATTATGATTGAGGAAAGGAATGAACGAGTTGGAAGAGAGGTTTATCGTGCCAGAATTAATTCATGATTTACTTATAGCCTCTCATGAAGGGCTAAGTGGCGTAGCAATGAAATTATCCGAAGTTTTATCTGTACCTATCATTATGACTGATTCTCTCTACCATGTGCTGGCATCTTCCTATCATAGAGAGTCGTTAGAAGTAATCGTATCTACTTTTTTTGAAAATTCTACACATAGCGAGTTTTTCAAATGTACATTAACTATAGATGGAGAGGATTATCGTGCCTATGGCTATCCTCTGAAATTAAATTCACAAAATAGCGGATATCTTTTTTTGCTTCAAGAAACAGAAGAATTACTCCCCATCGAAGACTATGAAGCAATTATTCGCTATGGCGCATCATTAAGCACCATTACCATGAAGCAAATGGTCGATATAAAAAAAGAGAGCCAGCGTTATAAGGATGCATTTCTCTTCGATCTCCTTTATGGAAATTTTAAAAGTAATGATGATATTCTTTCATATGGTGCAATCTGGAAATGGGATTTCAATCAACCACACGCAGTTATTGTCCTTTCTATGACTGAATACAATCCCTATTCAGAGGATCGGCAGTTGATTAATTCTCTGCTCTATATAACAGAAAAAGCTCTAGCCCAGCATGGTTTAGAAACGATTGTCATCCGCAAACAGAGCGAGGTTGTTGCGATTCTTCCTGTCAACGAGCAGACAAATTTCAGCGAAAATGCGAGGCTGAGCGATTTCATTTCTTATATTATTAAACAAGCGAAAAGCAGTCCTATTGGCGACAGAGCAGCATGCGGTGTCGGGCAAGTTTATCAAAATCCGAGTGAGCTTTTCCGCAGCTATCAAGAAGCAAAGGTCGCATTCGAAATCGGGCAATTATTAAAAATTGAGATTCCTTATTTTAATGATTTAGGGCTTGAAAGAATTTTATATAAGCATGATCTGCAAGATTTAAAAGAATACTACAATCATATTTTAGGACCGCTACAAAAATTTGATGAAACCCAAGATGGAGATTTAACGTTCACACTTGAGAGTTTAGCAAAGCATCAATTTGATTTAAAGCAAACATCAGATGCGATTTTTTTACACCGAAATACGCTCAGATACCGGATCAAAAAAATTGAAGAAATTTTAGAGATTAAACTAGACGATATTAATAATCGCTTAAATATTGTAGCAGCTCTCAAAATAAAACAACTTCATAAAGTTTAATATATGTGCTGTTTTCACTAGCCGTTAAAGCACTTTTACACATGATGACATGATAATATGTGAATTATTGAGCATAAACGATTTTTGAAAGGGGGGATTACCGTGCAAATTTTTCGCAACACTTGTCCTAGAAATTGTTACGGTACATGCAGTATGCTTTCTTATACAGAAAATGGAAAGCTAATAAAAGTGGCTGGTGATCGGATGCATGGATTTACACAAGGTCATCTATGCGCAAAAGGCTACGCATATACGCAATATGTTTATAATCCTTTGCGCTTAAAATACCCAATGATGCAAACAAAAAGAGGATCTGGCAATTGGATGAGAATTTCTTGGGAGGAAGCATACCGGATAATCGCCGAAAAAATAATTGAACTATATGACCGCTATGGCTCGAATTTGGCGAGTGGCTACAATAAATTTTCTGGAAATTTAGGGCTGCTTCATTATGCTGTCGAAGGGATGTTCAATAGCATCGGCCCCCATACAAAATCATTTGGGAACCTATGTTTAGCAACGGGGGAACAAGCGGTAAAGGAATCGTTCGGCAATCTGCACAGCCCTGTTCCAGAGAACATGGCCCAATCGAAAATAATTTTTATTTGGGGGGCTAATCCTGCAGTTACAAATATCCATCAGATGAAATTCATCTATAAAGCGAAAAAAAACGGTGGCAAACTTGTCGTCATTGACCCTATTTATACGGAAACAGCCTCAAAGGCAGACTTGTACATTCAAATTAAACCGGGTACCGACGCTCTTTTGGCTCTTGGAATCGCCAAATGCTTACTCGTACACGACCAAATAGAAAAGACAGCAACGGAGTGGAATGGATGGAAAGACTATCAGCAATTACTAAAACACCTCAATCTAGCTACGGTAGCTGAGAGGACAGGAGTTAATTTTGAGACAATACAAGAACTTGCTACTCTCTATGGAACCATTAAACCTGTAACAACATGGAACGGGCTCGGAATTCAACGGAATAAGTACGGCGGTGTCAGTATTCAAGCTATTAATTCCTTAGCTGCCCTTTCAGGAAATCTTCATATAGTAGACTCTCGGAAATTAAGTAACTGATTCTGGGTCTTTTGGGGGATGAAAGCAATACTTATGAGGATACATTGGAATTTTCAAAATCGTTTTCAAAAAAATACGTGCCAAATAAACCACAAAAA
>NZ_JARGEJ010000660.1:0-299 GCF_029211245.1 Robertmurraya sp. DFI.2.37
ATGACATCTTTCTCTTTGAACCACTCTTCATCAAACTCAATTATGCTTACCTTTCTGATTTCCTTTTCAGCCTTACGGTTTTCATGAACTGCCAGCCTTTCTCCGCATACCCTTACATGGTCATATCCGTTTATTGCTCCTGTGAGTTCACATACCCTTTTGCAGAAGTCCATATACCGGATTTCATTCTTTCTTACCGATGATGCCGGAACCGGAATGAATACCAACTGAGAACATCCGTCTCCGTGTTCCTCAATCATTCTTGCTGCCGTCATCTGTGCCACCGCTTCATGAGACCT
>NZ_JARGEJ010000661.1:0-299 GCF_029211245.1 Robertmurraya sp. DFI.2.37
CTCGCACAATATGTTAATATAAAGTGAAATTTACAAGAAATTCCCTTAAAATCACTGTCATTAAATTGGAATAAAAGGGGTAGATATAAATGAAGAAGTCATTACTAGAAATAATTCGTATTATATTCATTATGGCCTTTTTTAGGTACTTTATTGGGCCTTGTACTTAGTAGTTTTTATAGCCAATAACATTCTGCGATAACTATTGTTGATATAATTAGTTCTGTTTGATTCGTTTCTAATCTTTTAATTAAGTTCTGTATTGCTTGAAAATTTTTTTCATTATCTTTTGTGAGGAT
>NZ_JARGEJ010000662.1:0-299 GCF_029211245.1 Robertmurraya sp. DFI.2.37
AGCAATGATGACAAACTCATCATTTGATTGATGGCGTTTTTGAATCGCTTGTAACGCTGCACGCAATACGTTACTGTTAAACGCACCAGCAAGTCCACGTTCGGCAGTAATGACCAAATATGCCGTTTTCTTGACGGGACGTTTGACCAACATCGGATGGGATGCATCACTGCTACCAAGCGCAACGGATGCAGTAACTTCTTGGATTTTCTCCATATAAGGGACAAATGCCTTTGCGTTACCTTCAGCACGACTAATATTAGATGCCGCAACCATCTCCATCGCTTTCGTAATTTGGC
>NZ_JARGEJ010000663.1:0-299 GCF_029211245.1 Robertmurraya sp. DFI.2.37
CAAGTTTTGGCTAATCGTAATCTTCGCTGTCCTCGTTTTCTTGAACCACTCGGGTAATTTCTTCGTATACATTGGAAATTGTTTCTGTATCCACTTCATCACCAATGACTTTTTGAATAATGATTTCAAAGCTAGCTTTATCTTCTTCAGCCGTGATGATATCTTCGCAATTCAGCACTTCAGCAATGAACCGATAATCTGGTTCATTTGCTTTTCATGCAATATAAAGAATTCGATTCACATCTCCTGCATTTTCGTGAAAAACAGGGAACATAAATCCTGCCAATGGTGTCGTTAAA
>NZ_JARGEJ010000664.1:0-299 GCF_029211245.1 Robertmurraya sp. DFI.2.37
GTCGGGAATGAAAAAGAACGATTGAAAGCGGAAGCGAAGGTAATAATAGCTTCTCGCTAGTTTGATATGTTTCGTCATTTTGGTGGATTGCCTATAGTAAAAGCGTCTTTTGCGGCTGAAAATGAATATGATGTTCCTCGAGCTACCGTAGAAGAAACAGTGAACTTTATGATAGGTCTTTTAGATGAAGCGGCCACTGTACTTCCTTGGGATTTGACTGAGGATGGAGAGGCTAACTGGCAAGGACGTATGACTAAAGCGGCAGCTATGGGCTTGAAATGTAAAATTTTGCTTTTTGC
>NZ_JARGEJ010000665.1:0-298 GCF_029211245.1 Robertmurraya sp. DFI.2.37
GGCCGAGATTTCTTCGACCTGGCGGGAATACTCCTGCAAAGAGGCTTCGTATTTTCTCTGAAGTTCCGCATGCTCCTTTTCAAGGCATTCATGTTCCTTGCGCAACTCTTCGTACTCTTCCAAAGTAAGGGTAATAACCGGTTCTTTCACTGTACATCCACTTTTTATTATGTGGCAAAGTTATCAAAATAAAACTGCACGGCTTATAGAATGGGGAATTACTTTTCAACTGTTTTCCGATACTTTTTAACAGTAAGCAGCTCATTCAGGCGATTCCAGGAAATTTGAAGAAAATCCT
>NZ_JARGEJ010000666.1:0-298 GCF_029211245.1 Robertmurraya sp. DFI.2.37
CTTCTCCCTGTCGCCATATAAAAGGAAGCGGGAAAGCGTTCTTCGCAGCGCTTCTTGTATCGCCTCAAGAACATCCTCATCTTCAGCAGCAGCTACCGCCACCGTTATTGGAGGAAATTGTATATGATTCGATGAACCTTCACCAAAAGTGACGAAAGTAACAAGATCTTTCCCTTCCATCTTTCCAGCTAAAGCCACTCCAACCGCATGAGGAACCTGTGTCATTACTGGGGATGAACCGGTGACAATCCGATTTTTCTTTTGTCCAAAATGCCCGGGCATTTGTCGGCCTCCAGAG
>NZ_JARGEJ010000667.1:0-298 GCF_029211245.1 Robertmurraya sp. DFI.2.37
GAAATGTCGAAGGAGAAATCGGAATGTATTATGATGCCGGATATTTTACTTATGAATATGAAGTAGGAGATTACGAAATTCTTGTTAATCCTGTTGTTTCTCAAGAATATAGGGTGTATTCCAAAGCTAATTTACTTTTCAAATCAAACAGTTATGCATCTGCCCCTCCTTTTGGCTATATAAATGAAATGAAGTATTATGGGGGAGGTTCCAGCTTTAGCACTGATATTCTAGAAGGGGATTCCAGTGATAAACATTTTCATGCACATTACCCAATAAAAAAGGATGATTTACATAT
>NZ_JARGEJ010000668.1:0-298 GCF_029211245.1 Robertmurraya sp. DFI.2.37
ATGGAGAATGATTATTAAAACTGAAAGTTATGGATACAATAAAAGACATTTGGTTTGATGCTAACCGCATTTATATGAAAACGGATGGTGGAGAAACTTTCAGCCGTCCCTTAGAGGCATTCCCTTTGCTGAAGGATGCAAGTGACAGAGAGCGCCTTGATTTCAAGATAGGAAAGTTTGGTGACGATGTTCGTTGGGAATCATTGGATGAGGATATTCATATATCCAGTTTTTTCGATACAGCGGAGCCGGATTATGAAAATGAGATAGCAATGATATTTAAACGTTTCCCTCAACT
>NZ_JARGEJ010000669.1:0-298 GCF_029211245.1 Robertmurraya sp. DFI.2.37
CAACGCTGCCCTACATTACTTAGCCCGCCTCATTGAAGCTGGTGATTTACAAAGCATCAGCAGGAGGCTGCTTGTTATTGCGTATCAGGATATTGGCCTTGCCAGTCCCCAAGCAGGGGCGAGAACCCTTGATGCAATTGAAACAGCAGAGCGAGTTGGATTCCCTGAAGCACGAATCCCCTTAGCCAACGCGGTAATTGAACTTTGTTTATCACCTAAATCAAATTCAGCAATCATCGCCATTGATCAGGAGATATCCGATTTACGCAAAGGAATCAGCGTGGAAGTTCCCGATCAT
>NZ_JARGEJ010000067.1:0-21281 GCF_029211245.1 Robertmurraya sp. DFI.2.37
TTTTTCGACGACATGGCGCAAGTGGACGTGGCGCACAAGTTGCGCGTGAGCAAACAGACGGTCAATCGGTTGGTAACGGTGGCGCTTGCGAAGGTGGCGCGAGTGTACGAGGCATGGGCGAGAATGGACGAAGGGTATTCGCTAGGGGAGGCGGTATAATGGCGCGAGAATTATTGTTTTCGATTACGCGAAAAGATTTCCGAATAGATACGTTTAGAGCCGGCGGTAAAGGCGGTCAGAAGCAAAACAAAACGTCATCCGGCGTTCGTGTTACGCATATCGAAAGTGGCGCGGTTGGAGAATCGCGCGAGGAACGGTCACAACACGTCAATAAAGAACGAGCATTTCGGCGTTGTATTGAAAGTGAAACATTTAAGCGTTGGCATCGACGGAAAACAGCCGAAATTTTAGTAGGCAAGGCGGACATAGAAAAATCAGTCGACGAAGCGCTAAAACCTTCGAATATCAAAACGGAAGTATTCAACGGAACTAAATGGACGGAGGAATCATCGAATGACTAACGCAGAATTTAACGAGCGCATCGACGAACTATACGCGCAAACCAAAGCGGGCAACTTACCGCGCGACGCACGATTTGAAGCAATCGAAGCGCTGACGGATGAATACGTCGCGGCAACGGGCAAGCGACCGGAGCGTGAACAACTCGACCGGCTGGCGTCGTTATGCCTTTACGAAGAACTAACGGATGCCACGCCGTGGAAAACGAAAAACACGGAGTATCCGATTCACAGCGGCAGGCAACGCGAAGAAATCGAGAAGAACGAATCGATAACAGGACCGCCACAAGGCAACGGAAAGCCGACGCGTAGGAAACGGTCGAATTACGAGAATACGGTCGTAAATAAAGCAAAATCGAGAAATATCGAGCGGAAAAAGGCTTACCGGGAGTTTACGAAGGTGCAGCCGGTGATAGTTTCGTATGTAGGGCGCCAGTGATGGCGCTTATTTTTTTTTAAATTTAATTAAAATAAGTGTTGCATACTATATTTAAGTGTAGTATAATTAAATTAACAACGAGGGATACTTAAAATAAAAAACAAAAGGAGGAAGTAACGATGAAAAACGTCATGAAGAAAGCTTGGGAAATCGCTAGGGAAGGAGTAAGAAAGTTTGGAGGTAATGTTAAAGAATACTTTGCAGAAGCACTTCGCATGGCGTGGGCAATCGTGAAAAACGGAATGGAAATCGGTTATGAATTATTAGGAAAGAAAAACGGTGTAATGCATTTTATCGTAAATGACGTTGATGGTTTGGAGGTATCTTTTTTAACAGAAGAAAAAAGCATTAAAACAGGCAAACAATACACTAAGAAAAACCCGATTAATGCTTTTAAAACTGGAACTAACAATAAAACTGGCAAGAAAGCTCGCATGTACAGCGTTGCAATCCATTGCGGGGACATCGAAATTAAACTAGGCAACGAATCGCAGATTATTAAAAACCACATCGACAAAAAATGGCTATAGGATTTAGGTGAACAAACGTGGATATACGACAAGCAATCGAAAAACTACTCGCTGACCCTAGCGTAACCAACTATCAAATTAGTAAAGCAACCGGTGTCAGCCAAGTATCACTAAATAAGTTTGCACGCGGCGAATCTAATATCGACAATATGCCGCTGGGGAACGCTCTTAAATTGTACGATTATTATACGAAATTAAAGGAGGAAGGCGCAATGACTGGCGAAAGCAGGGATTTACTATTCGGAAGAATGCTCGGAGTGTTAAACGTGTTAGGGGAGCGACTATTCGAAAAAGGCAAGCCGTCCATTGACGAAAAATCGTTCAAAAAGTTTCCGGCTAAACCGGCGTCTACGTTTGAACGCTTGCATAAGGAAGTGATGGACTATTCGCACAAGTTCGGCGAAGAAGAGAATCGCATTCTCGCGTTATTCGACGAATTACTGTCCGAGTTAAGTACGGAGGACTTTAACGACAGTCCGCTCGGAGGTACTTATTTGCTCGGTTACTATCGTCAAAATCACGAATTAGCCGAGTATAAACGTAAACAAAAGTAAAAAAATAACGCCACCCGTCGGGCGAAAGCGGCGGGATATGAAAGGAGATAAGCAAAATGAAACTAAACCAATTATTAAACGATTTTAAAGTAGTTGCCAGTGGATTTCCCGCATTTGCAGGACTGGGAGAACATTCAAAGGGAGAAAATAAGGTGGTATTATCAACGTTGTCGCCAAACGCTTTACTGGAACAGGGCATTGAGAAGTATTATGCTCCTGTCATACCTCGAAACAGCAAATTTGAAACAACTCAAGATATCCTTGATGCAGATTTATCGGTTAAACAATATATTGTGTATCCTGTAGACGAGCATGCAACGGCTTGTATGGATAAAATAATCGTATCAAGACACCGCGGTACTGTTGATTACATCAAAGATTCGATGGGCATTGATTGGCTCCCTGTGTTTGATTCGGTAACCAACGATGACATTAAGGATAAGCACGTAATTGGTACGCTTCCCCCGCATTTAGTGGCAGAATGTGGCGCTTACTCGGCGATTAGTATCAAAGATTTCGACTATAGCAAAGACAGCGACTTGTATGGCGCTGAATTATCACAGCGAATTTTATGGCATAGTCCGATTGCTATAAAACAGATATCCAAAGATTACGTGTTTACTCACATAGCTTCCGGCGCAGAAGTTATCGTCGAGTTTACTGACGGCGATAAAGTTCAGTCGGTTCAAATTCAAGGTAATGACGATTTAGGCAGACTTGTGATTTATCACGGCACAACCCTTAAAAGCGTAATACTCCGAGGCAATAAACGCGACAAGCTAAAACTTTACGCGGAATACAGTGGTAGTGATGGGCACGACCCCGACACCTACGCCGAAATAACAAATGATGAATACTTCGCGTCAGATAGTTTCCTTGAATATTTCGACATTACGGAAGAATAACCGAATATAGCCTCGCTCATTGAGCGGGGTTTTTGCGCGTTTTCGGCTTACTTTCCGCTGAATTGTCCGCCTTGTCTATGTAAGGTTTTTGGAACCTTATCGTAAGGTTAACGCATGAGACGGGTATGCTCCGCTCAGCCTTCCGAACAATTCGGTGGAGGGATTACGTGAATATAACAGTTAATGTGGAAAAGGAAATCAGTTTTAATGTAGGTGAAGTTAAGAATTACACGAGCGAGTTGAAGAAAGTTACCGGAGTTTATGTATTTTTCGATAAGTTTGAAAACCCTGTTTATATAGGGAAGTCCAAAGATTTATATGGCAGGGTTATATCGCACATCAACGGGAAATCGGAAAAACCAAAAATAAAAGAACTAAGCCGTCTGTGTAAAATATATAAAATAGAGGATTACGCAATGGCGGATATTTATGAAACTTATTTGATTAATGAACTGAAACCTCTTCTAAACATAGACAAAGCGACTTACGGCGATTTTATAAAAATGGCAGAAGAAGAGTTGGTAGAAGTAGATTGTCGAATTGACGATTTAAAGTTTGAAATACTAGAGTTGAAAGAATCATTAGTAGATGAAGATGATTTAGGAGAATTACTATTTTCTCAAAGAAAGATAGAAGAGTTAGAAAAGGAAATAGTAGAATTGGAAGCGAAGGCGTCTAGATTGAAACGACGCGGAGCTAAACCTATGGAAAACATCACTTATGAGATGATAGTTAAAAGGGAAAAGGAAAGAAGAAGAAACGCTTATTTAAGTATGCGGAAATAATCACGGCTCGCACTAATCGGCGGGCTTTTTTATTGCGGAAAATAACCGCAAATATAATCGAAAAGGAGACGATGAACATGGCGGCACAAAACGCGCGCGAAGCAATATCAGTGAAAATCGACGTAGACATTTCCGACGCGCTCACCGGCTTAAAGGCGTTGCAGCGAGAAGCACGGGAAACCACGAAGGCATTGCGGGAGTTGGAGGGAGCAACCGTGAAGGCGGGTCGGCTTGACTTACTGCGGTTGTTTAACGGAGGGAATGCCGGTGAGTAAATGGCGCAAGAAACCGGTCGTAGTCGAAGCGGAAGTATATCGTGTAGGACTAGAAGATGGCGTGGATTTCACTTACGAACAGATTGCGCCGAACGTTCGAGGATTACGTCGCGTTAAAAAGCCGTACATCGATACGCTAGAAGGGCGTATGTTTATTTCGCCTGGCGATTACATCATCACCGGCGTACAAGGCGAACGTTACCCATGCAAGCCGGACATATTCGAAAAAACGTACGAAAAAGTTTAATTTAACGGAGGGATTTTACGTGAACGAATTTTACTACTGCTATTCGATTAAACTTCATGCGTTTCTTAGCGAACATGGCCAGCGTTACATCTGCGCGGGCTTGAACGAAAAGACAATGCGCAAGTTTTGGCAATATAAACGCAGCGACGAACTGCACCGATTGTTGAGCGAATGGGCCTTAAATAAGCCGGTCTAACGTTCGAGTTTAAATTCAATTCTTATACGTGGAGGTAATACGAAATGAAAACGGGAAAATTTACGCAATATGCAAACGAAGCCGCACAGCGCAAGGAACACGCGCTCGCAGCAGGCAAAAACGGAATGATTCCGCATGATTTATGGCGCAGGCTTATTCCTATCGCGATGGAATACGACAGGGGAAACGCCGACATGGCGTTGTTGTATTCGTACCTAGTCGCGAATGTAAACGGACAGCCGGACAATGACCGTTATATGAGCGCATTTATGAGCGTTGAGCGAATCGCTAATGAAACGCGAATAGGACGTAATAGAGTGGCGAAGTTGGCAGACGCGTTGGAGGCTTGCGGACTGTTGCGAACGGCTTTCGACTATGCCGGCAACAAACGCGATAAGTTATATTATCCGCAATATTACAGCGCTTTAACTGACGAAGAAGTGCACGAAGGCATGGCGAAATGGGCGCAAAAGCACGCTAGATAACGTTAATCACTCTACAGTGATTTACCTAAGTCACTCTATAGTGATTGACCTAAATCACCGTACAGTGACGGTAATAATAACAAACGTAATAATAACGAACTTAATAATAACAAACAAAAGATTGCGCCAATATTCGCTATCGCTCATATATGTCGCTGCGCTTTTATTACTTAATACCTTTATCGCGAAAAGTACTTTAGTACAAAAGATAACAAACGAGGGTCAATCACTCTACGGTGATTTTACTTTTAACGAAAGAAGCGCCGATTCCCGTTCGTAGGAATTGGGCGAAATTACGACCTTGTGCGGAAATCGTACCGGGTTATTTTGCGTGGAAAGGAGCGATAATTATGACGGACAAAGCACCGAAACTACAACTCGTCAGTGATGACGGGCTACATTTCGCATTGTATATCGACGGCAAAGAAGTGAAGGGCGTTAACAGGCTTACGATTAATTGCGAGCAAGGCTATTTCGTTACGCATGAAATCGAATTTTTAACGGTGGCTAGCGGCGATGGAATGCCGGATAAATTTAACGGAATGTAGGAGGACGAATCATGGCGAAGTTATTAAACGAAAAACAATACGCAGCCATTGCGATTTTAGCCCAGCCGAATCGGGGCGGACTCAAGTACGATGAAGTTGCGGAACGAGTTGGCGTAAGTCGGCAAACGCTGTACGAATGGCGTAAGGATGACGCTTTTAACGACGAATTAAAACGCCAAATCATGCGGAATACGCTCGATAGATTGCCGGACGTAATGGCGTCAATACCCGACCACATCATCAACGATGGTAATGCCGCAATGTTCCGTACGCTACTGCAAGCGCACGGCATGCTTACGGATAAAGTTGAAGTCGAAGCAAAAGGCGGACAGGCTACGGACGTTAGTCAAATGAAAGCGGAAATTGAGCGAATGAGGCAGCGACGTAAGGACGGTGAATAAACGTCCATATAGTAGTAGGAATTGGTAGCGCAGAATTTACGCGAGTTGACGTGTTGGTCGATTTACCAGCCGACGCGAGTCTGCGCGCGACCCTTCGAACATTTTGCGCAAGCTTCATCGGACTAAAGCGAATTTTATGCACGGAAATGACGTTTCATATTCCGAAGTATATGCAGTAATTGCGGGAAATATCGGACTGTATGACGTAGTGGATGCCGTTATATCAACGATGTATAAAATCGTGCATAAACGTAAGTTGAGCGGTAGTTACAAACCGCGTCATATCAACGTTTGCATAACGGGTCAGGTTCCGATAGGAAGTATTATGTTAACTGTAAATGAATAACGTATACACCGTTATGCAACCGGCGTCTGTATAAGAACGAATAATCATGCGGGCATGTACAGGCGGCAGAAGGGGGCGGGGTCTCCTAAAACGGGAAACCCCTGCCCAAGCGGTTTTTAAATCCGCATATCAAAATTTCACTTTGACCTTACTGGTCGGAAAGGAGGGCGTTAACTATCGCATGGGTTGACGGAAAATGGCTCGACAAGCAGGCGCGCCAGGAACTAATCGACACATATACGGAATATCTCGACATGCTCGAAACTACTTACGGCGATTTTGACGCAATGCCCAGCGACGTTCAATCGACTTATTACGAACGATGTGTCGAACTCGAGCGACTGGAACGGATTCAGCGGTGCGAAGGCAATTTGCTCGAATTTGCGCTCGAATACTTTTCGGACACACGCAATCCGGACAATGACGGTAACTGGGAAGGCTTCGACATTGCTGACGTAAGCGAAGCGCCCGACTTTCACCGTGAAATAGCAGATATTATTAACGTAGTTTCGACGAAAGAACTCAACGCTAAGGTAGCGGTCGCGGCGCCACGTTCGCACGCAAAGTCGACATATTTATCGAAAGCATTTCCGGTGCATGAAGTCGTTTATCGACTGCGCAAATACGTTATTATCATTTCGGAAACGCCGAAAGTATCGAAGGCAAATATGGAATGGATACGCAATCAGTTGAAGTTTAATCGTAAGTTACGGGACGACTTCGGTCCGTTGCTATCGCCTAAAGACCAAGCGAACATTCAAGACAATAGCGAAGGGTTTATCGCATGGCATGCCGACGGGGATTATCGCAAACAAATTGCGCTCGTTGAGGCGGCATCGACAGGGCAAGCGCTACGTGGACGTAACTGGAATGGATCGCGTCCGGACTTAATTATTCTCGACGATTTAGAGGACGCAAGACCAGGTGGAAACGCTAGTACGCCCGAACAACGGCAAGCACTTCGCGATTGGTTCGCGCAAACAGTTATGGCGCTTGGCGACCCGAAAGGAAAACGAACCGCATTCGTGTATATGGGAACGACCGTTCATCATGACGCGTTGCTCATGCAAGTGCTGCACAATCGGTCGGATTTTACTTCGAAAGTATATCGTGCCATTATTGAACAGCCGGAACGCTCCGACCTTTGGGAGCAATGCCGGCTTATTTATGTTGAGCGGGAAAACCCGAACCGGCTAGATGATGCGATTAAGTTTTACGAAGCTAACAAAGACGAAATGTTACGCGGAAGTCGTGTCCTATGGCCGGAAGTACAGCCGTTGTGGAAATTAATGACGTGGAAGTGGGACAACGGTTCAAAAGCGTTTAATACCGAGTACATGAATAACCCAGTTGACGAAGAATCGATGATTTTCAACCCAGACACCTTTACGTATTGGGATGAAAGCGGCAAAAAATACGATTTTACATCGGACGAATACTCGCTTTCGATGGGAATCGACTTTGCATTCGGCAAGGAGCGAGGGGATTACTCGGCACTTTCCGTTGTGGCGAAGAATAAAGAAACGGACGTTATTTACGTAATAGATTCGTTTATTCAAAAGCTGCCACTCGACGATTATTTCGAAATCATAGTCGAAAAGGTGAAATACTGGCAGCCGGACGTCATCGCAGCGGACGCAAATGCTGCGCAGGAATTTATTGCAGGGCAATTAGCAAAGCGCTTTGCTGCGGAAGGCTACCCTGCATCTACGCGATTAAAGGAAATCAAGAACCGTACTAAAAAGTCGCTTAGAATCGAAGCGATGAAGCCTGACATCGAGAACGGAATGATTATGTTCAGCAGAAAACACGCTTTATTGCTCGAGCAGTTTGAACGCTATGGGCAAGGAGCGAATGACGACGGCCCCGATAGTTTAAATATGGCGGTCACAACCGTCGTTAAATCATCAAAACGCAAAGCTGGCTATGCTGGCTCTTACCGATATTAAGGAGGTGTTAACGTGTTTGCAGACCCGAATTTAATCAGCGAAATTTTAATCGAAAACCCGATGCGCGACGCACTCGGCGAACTCGAATGGGAGCGACTCGTCGAAGAAGCGAAACTGTACGACCGATACTACGGCGCAACCAACGTATGGACAACGTACGAAAAGCCGAAGGAAATCGACTACGAGCCAACGGAGTTGTCGATTAACTACCCGCGCAAGCTAGTCGACACGATTGCGGCGTGGCAATTCGAAAAAGAGCCGAAGGTAACTGTGCCACCGGACATACTCGACGACCCCGTAAAAATGACGTTCAAAAACTACGTGCCGAGCGATGAACAACAAGCGGAAAACAGTCGCGCTAAAATTAAGGAACGCCTACTGACGTGGGTATGGGACGACAATCACATGCACGAAAAGTTACTCGCGGCGGCAAAAGACCGCGCTATCTCGACGACAGGCGTTTACGCACGCTTGCATTACGATACTCGACGCGGGAAGATACGCGTTTTTTGGCATCCGTCCACGGA
Source organism: Robertmurraya sp. DFI.2.37 (assembly GCF_029211245.1). NCBI lineage: Bacteria > Bacillati > Bacillota > Bacilli > Caryophanales > Bacillaceae > Robertmurraya > Robertmurraya sp. DFI.2.37. Next base: position 8,706 of record NZ_JARGEJ010000067.1, read on the forward strand.
AGTTATTGCGGTGCATAACGAATGGGACGTTGACGAATTGCAAGAGGTTCATTTCATCGCATTTCTTGACCCCGAACAAGAACGGCTATGGCGCTTGTCTTATTACCTCGTATGGCACGAAGATAGGGGCGAATATGACTGCGAATTGTTTGAGGCGGTGTACGACAGCGGATTTAATATCGTCGAAGAACGAGTGCCGCGCCAGTCGATGGGGCTCGACTTTATTCCGGTCGTGGAAGTGCCTGTCGACAAGCTTACCGGCGCTATTCAAGGCGAATCGGAACTCGGAAAAATGACGCAATTAGCCGACGAAATTGACCGCAAATTAAGCGACTACTCGGACGCCCTACGCTTCGAAATGTTTGCGATTACGATACTAACCGACGTTGACGAGGACCCGAAAAACCCGTTGAAAATAAGCCCGTCAGCGAAATGGAATCTCGGCGACAGCGATAAAGACGGCGGAAAGCCCGAAGCGAAGAAGCTAGAAGGCGGCTTTAAGTTTCGCGAGGCTATCGAAGGATACCTCGACCGAATGTACGAAGCGCTGCACGAAATCAGCGAAGTGCCTATCGTGAATACAGCCGACATGAAAACGGGCGGAATCAACGACGTGGCGTTGCAGTTGCTCTATAGCGCAATTATCTCGAAAACACAACGTGCTTGGGTCGTTTGGCAGTCGCGCTTACGGTTGCTAAACGAATATATATTGCGATATATGAAAGCGCGCAAAGACCATCCGCGTTTTATTTACGACCGTAAATGGGTCGACGAGTTAGACGGATTTTACGACAGCAAAATCATATTTAACTTACCAACGCCACAAGACCGAGCGGCGTTAATTGAACAGTTAAGCGCAGAGGTTGCGATGAATACCGAGTCGGTAAAAGGCGCAATTACCCGAAGCGGAAAAGAAAACGCAGAAGCGAAGCTGATGGAAATATTGCAAGAACGCGATTTATTACGCAGAAGAACCGACCCTTATAACGAAGGAGGCGAAGAATAGTGGCGAAAGTGAATAGTAATCCGGACATCGGGCGGCTAGAACAAACGCTGTATCAAAGCGCCGATGGCTCGAAAGACGCCATCGAAATCCAGTGTCCGCAAAATAATACGGCGCCGTCTTATTCGTAAGATTTACGACCAATACGCCTATGTCTCTAAACTGTGCGGTTGATAAACGATAGCCATACGGGCTTTAAACGGTTGGAGGTACGAAATGAGCGAAGAAATTAAAAACGAAAAAGTTGACGAGGTAATCGATACAGAAAATACTACGGTTGAGAAACCGGAAACTAAATCGGAAAAGACTTTTACGCAAGAAGAGTTAAACGAAATCATCGCTAAAAGAGTCGAACGTGAGCGAAAGAAGCAAGCGGAACTTGACGAGAAGTTAAAACGACTAGAAGCATTAGAAAAAGCCGATGAGGAACGCAGAAAAGCGGAGATGACCGAAGCCCAACGCTTAAAAGCCGAAAAAGAAGAAGCGGCGAAAAAAGCGGAAGAGGCAGCGGAGCAAGCGAAGAAAGCGCAAGAGACGGCAAATCAACGCATTGTAAACACCGAAATACGAAGCGTCGCCCGTGCGTTAAATGCGAATGACCCGAACGACGTGCTTGCGTTATTGGATAAGTCGATTGTAGAGATTGACGATGATGGTAACGTAAAGGGCGTTGAGGAAGCGGTCAAGGCGTTAAAGGAGGCTAAGCCGTGGATGTTTAAGCAACCGATAGGTGCTGATGCAGTTGGCGGCAGTAACCCGTCAAAAAATACGAGTATAAGCGAATTAGCAACGAAAGAGAAAGAACTTGAAGAAATGAAGAAACAGGCGGCACGAAATCCTCGGTTAATGGGCAAAGTGACGCAACTTTATAACGAAATTTTAGCAATTAAATCGAAAAAGAATTAATTATGTCGCCAAAAAGGCGGCTTTTTTAATTAATAAAAAATTATTTTAGGAGGAACTAAACTATGTCAAACGTAGCAATGACGTATGATTTTAAAGACCAAATTAGACAAATGCAGGCGAACGTGGATGTAATCTTAACGAACGCTCCAATTTTACTAGGACTCGCGGGAACTGGTGACGCACTAACACAAACAAAGTTTGATTGGATGAACGACTACTTAAACAGCGATATTGCTGTTGTAGAAACGGCAGCCGACGCATCAGCAACGGAAATTACACTAGATACTGGCGACGCTCGCAAATTTGCTGTTAATGCGTTAGTACAAAACGGACTAGAAGTAATGCAAGTCACGGCGGTTAACGAAGTAGACAACAAAATTACGGTTGTCCGTGGGTTCGACGCAACGACCCCGGAAGCAATCGAAGCCGGCGCAGAATTGAAAATTATTTCTCGTCCACGTCCTGAAGGTGAGGACACGTTCCGTAAGAACGAAGTTAACGACCGTTTAGTACAGTTTAACTATTCGCAAATTTTCAGCCGTTATGCTGCTGTATCTCGTACGCAACAACAAGTACGCACTTATGGCGTAGAGGACGAGTTGGATTACCAAGTTAATTTACGTTTACAAGAAATGGTGCGTGAAATGAACAACGCTCTAATCTACGGACGTAAGTATATCGGTTCTGACCAACAACCTCGTTCAACTGGCGGTATCTTTGCATTTGCTAACGAACAAGGCTCTAAAAATGTCGACATGAACGGAGACGAAATTTCGGCAAAAGCACTAAATGACGCAGTTGAAGAAACGTTTAAACGAGGTGGAATGGTAAACACAATCGTATGTTCACCTAACGTAGCCCGTCAAATCACGAAATTAGGCGGTGACACTATCCGTACGACTCGCCAAGAGACTGCAACGGGTTATCAAATCCTATCATTCGTGTCAGACCTACCAGGCGGAGCGATTTCAAACGTAGTTGTTGACTTAAACATGCCGAAAGACCGTGCATTACTATTAGACATCAACAACATTAAAACTCGTTATTTAACGTCCACTTATGACCAAGACGCTACTTTACCAGGCGGAGACTATTTCAGCCGTGTAATTCGTGCGGAACTTGGATTTGAAATTAAGAACGCAAAAGAGTCGGTGGCAATCTTATCGAATATCTCGAAATCTATTTCCTAATTAGCGGAGACCTAGCGTCTCCCTAAACTATTAAAAGGAGTGTGAACGATGCCACTATCTGAAAGGGATGTGCTACGAATCAACACGTCTAGTCCGGTCGCTAACGATTTGAAGCTAGGCGATTTACTAAAAGGATTGCAAGAGGGTGAAAGTGTGCCGACTAGTGTTTCGTGGGGCGATATATCCGGGAAGCCTTCGACGTTTCCACCGTCTCAACATACGCATGCCATCGCTGATGTGACTAATTTACAAACGACACTAGACGGAAAACTAACAGCATCAAAGGCGGCAACGCAAGCGAATAGTACGGCGTCTGATGTCGAGGGGTTAGTAGCCGACTTCAACGCATTATTAGCGAAATTAAAAGCGGCGGGGTTGATGAACTAATGGTTACGGCTACTTTTAAAGCAATACCAAATTATGAATATCACCAAAATGGCGTCTACGCTCGATTTAATAGCGAAGGCGTCCTCGTAACAAATGACGCAAAGTTAATCGGAATATTGAGCAAGCACGAACCGTTCATAAAGCGGTTGGATGCAGTGGCGAAGGCAGTTGACGAAGTTGCGGACGCTCCTTCCGAATTTGAACCGGAACACGTCGGCGGCGGTTATTATCTGCTTTCGAACGGCGAAAAAATCAAGGGTAAGGACGCCGCAATCAAGGCGGAAGCCAAACTCGAAAAATAACGGAGGTGACGCTCGATGTCGGTAGCGGAGCGCTTAAAGAATCGGTTGCAAAATGTTTCGGGCGTTACGGATGCCGACATTGAAGCGTGGGTGTCCGAGGCGGAACACGAAGCGGATTTAACCGAAGCAGAAAACGCCGATGCGGTATTTTATCTTGCGCTAACCATTGCGTATGAGTTTATCGCAACAAACGCGGCGAATTACTTTAAATACACGGACGGCGAGGAATCGGTCGACAAGTCGATGGTGTTCGACAACTACATGAAACTGGCGGAGCAAGCACGCAAACAATATCGCAAATATAGGCGGGGACGAGGCGCAAGCCAGACGCATGTAGGACGGGCGGATTGTCGATGAATAATCAAGCGAAACTGAACGAGTCCTTCGAAAAATTGGCGAAGGGTTACCGTAAACTTAACAAAAAGCAGCAGGAATTTGCGATTCGAGAAATCGGACGGATACGCGGCGACATTGCCGACATGCTTGCGGATTACTCGGCAAAAGACGGCACTATCAAGCGCCAACGACTGGCGCGGCTGCTGCGGGAACTAGACGAAATGGAAACGTTAGTGCGCGAGTACGGCACAACGTCGCTCGACGCCATCGTAAAGGAGTCGGCGGAATTTGGCTCGACGGGTGCTAACGCGGCAATTGTGGCGGCGATTCGGTCGGGTGCGTTATCAGAAGCGACTATCGAACGAATCAACCGCGACGTATTTGAGTACGCAACGAAACGGCTTGGCGATGACGGACTCGTATTGAGCGACCGTGTTTGGCGGTTTGGCGGAGACATGCGCGACGAACTATCGAAGGTATTGCGCGCAGACATCATCCGTGGCGAATCCGTCAGCACGATGATAGCGAGCATACGAAAAGTCTACGAAAACGAGACGTGGAAGATTCGGAGGTTAGTAGTGACGGAAGGCAATACGGCTTACCGTGCTGCCATTTCGATGAATGCCGACCGAAGCGACGTGGTGAAGGGCATTAGGTTGCACCGTGGGGCGGCGAACGTGCCATCGCATCGTTGTACAATATTATCGTTGGAGGACCGATACGGAATGGGCGAAGGCGTCTTTAAGCCGACTGACACCGAAATCTACAATCCGCATGTGAACTGCACAAGTTTCCTAACGTACGAACTTTACGATAGATATTTATAAGGAGGTGGCTACGTGCTAACACCGCAAGACATCGAATTTATGCGCAACACTCGCAAAGAAATCGTCGCAGAACGTCAGCATCCTATCGTTTTATATTACGAAGTTGCTGGCGCACTCGACCCGATAACTGACGAGCCGATTGGCGCTGAAACAGTCGAAATACACACCGAATCCGTAGTCACCGAAATTGCTTCGATGGCGCAATCGGCATTCGAGCGACTGCTAAACGACGGCGTACTCGTTGAAAAAGGCGACATTTGGTTTTCGGTTGATATTGACGTTGTAAACGACTTAATCGAGCAAATAACAAGCGTTAAATATGACGGGCGCGACTACGAAATCATGGCGGCTGACAAAAAAGGCATCGGCGAGCGCAATCGAGTTGAATTCGTGGGGAGGTTAATATCGTGAGTAATTTTACGGTTAAAATCGAAGGATTGGCGAGTCTTATTAGTTCGCTGGATGCCAACGCAATCGCTCAAGACATCGACCACATCACGGAAGCTTACACGCGTAAAATGGCGAATGAATCCGCAGAGAGTGCGCCTAGAGACACGGGTAAGTTAAAAAATTCGATTACGGCGAGCGTGCAAAAGGAAGCGCCGTTGCACTGGACGTACGGGTCGGACTTACCGTATGCGACTCGTCAAGAATACGAGCATCGCACGAAAAAAGGGTTTATCCGAAATACCATCGCTAAAAACGAGATTCCGTATCGCGATAAAATCGCGGAACGACTGAGCGAAATGGGGCGAGGCTGATGCAGTTTAGCTTAACGCATTCGTTGCGTACACACATCGAGCAGTCGACCGGTGTTAAGACGGTTTGGCTTTTCGACGGCATCAAACTTCCGCAGGAACGACCGTTGATAACCATCGAACAAATGACGAATACGAACGAGGTCATTTCGAAACAGCGCTCCGTCGAAACGGTCTATCGCTACCAAATCGGTCTAAGTGCGACAAGTATTCGCGAACGGTCGCTGATACAAGAGGAAATTCGCGACGTCCTCACGGACGATAAGATAACGCTATTAGACGCACTGAATCCGGGCGAAACGCTCGGCTATTTTTATGCGGTCGTGACGGGTGAAACACCTATAACACCGGACGATGTGAGCGATAAGTCGGAATATCATCGGGTTTATTTTGACGTGGAAGTACGCTACACAAAAACGAAAATTTAAGGGGGATTAACGTATGGGAATCGAATATCGCGGCGAGGAAATTTTATACGCAGTTACCATTCCTAACGAAGTTGGAGACACATTAGTACGACCATTTAACCAAACAACAGGGTCTAAAAATCTATCCGCAGATTCTATAGATTTATCTTCGAAAGATAAGTCGGGCTCGGATTATGGAAACGTGACAGAGGAAGTAGCATTCGAAGGTATCATCACGGAGGGCGACCCATTTCCGGATTATATCCAACAAGCCATTCGCAATAAACAATTCGTTGAAATATACGAGATAAACACACGGACGAAAAAAGCGGAGAAAGGGAATTATATGATTTCTTCGTTCGAAAAATCGTTTGGTAATGCAGAATTTGCAACGTATTCACTAAATGCAACTCTGAACGGTACTACAACCGAGGAAACTTTAACGACAATTCCGGACGGAGCGGAATAACGAACTCACGGCGGGCACTTGCTCGCCTTTTTAATTACCGAAAACAAACCGAAAGGATGACGATAGATGGCACGATTTGAAATTGACGGAAAAGAATACGAATTAAAACTGACGTATAAGGCGGTTAAATATCTCGACGGACTGCACGAAGGCGGAGCGCTCGCACTTGTCGGACGTGCATTGCAAGGCGACTTAGACACGTTTACTAACGTTGTGCATGCCGGACTATTCCACACGGGGGAAAACTTCGCGAAAGAAAAAGTTGAACTAGCGCTTGAAGAAGCGTTCGAAGCCGAAAAACTCGACTATGAGACGGTTCACAAAACGGTCAACGAGGTGCTGCTCGATAGTTTTTTCTACCGGAAGATAGTGGCGAATCTGAAAGCGCAAAATCCGGAAGCGTTCGAGCAACTCGACAAACTTTTGACTACGACCGAATAATCTCGGACGGCTGGCGTTACCTCCGATTTAAGCCACCGGAAATGTGGGCGCTAACGCCTCGCGAGCATGTCCTACTCAATCGCGCGCAACAGGAACGACGTTATGACGATTACGAGTTAGCGTCGGTTATCGCTGTTATGCACGAAGCGGCGCATCGAGCAAAACGTCCGAAGGCAAGCGACTTATTTAAACGCCCAGCCGACGGTGTGACCGAGGATAAAATACGCAAGCAGGCGGAAAAAGCGAAGCATGCGGAGGAATGGCTTTCGCAGTTTAAATTCTAGCGGAAAGGAGGACGAACATGGCATCCGTACAAAATTTACTCGTTAAAATTGGCGCTGACATTAGCGGGTTAACGGCAGGCATTCGAAATGCAACGTCGCAAATTAACCAGTTGGCGCAACAAAACGAGCGGGCGTTTCAAGCGGTCGGGTCGGTCGGTAAAGCAATGACGATAATCGGTACGGCTGGCGTTGCGGGCTTAGGAATGGCGGTTAAGACCGCAGCAAACTTCGAGTCGGCAATGAGTCGGGTCGGAGCATTAAGCGGTGCATCTGCGGAGGAACTCCGGAAACTGACGGCAAATGCCGAAGAAATGGGGCGGAAAACGTCCTTTTCGGCGACACAGGCGGCAGAAGCGCAACAATTTTTAGCGATGGCCGGTTATAAGTCCAACCAAATTGTGGCGGCGATGCCGGGACTACTCGCAACAGCAGCGGCAGGACAAACGGAACTAGGCGAGACTGCCGACATTGTGTCGAATATACTTTCGGGATTTGGCTTACAAGCGGCTGAAACAACGAGAGTAGCCGACGTTATGACGAAAACATTTACGAATAGTAATACGGACTTACGTATGTTGGGGTACACGATGAAGTATGTAGCCCCGGTCGCTAAAGCGGCTGGACAATCGCTCGAGTCGATGGCGGCTGCGGCGGGAATATTGGGAAATGCTGGAATACAAGCCGACCAAGCGGGCACAAGTTTACGTATGATGTTAATCCGTTTAGCGAAACCGCCTAAAATGGCGCGCGACGCGCTCGATGAACTCGGCATATCCGTATCAGACTCGGCGGGCAAAATGAAGCCGTTGTCGCAAATCATCGGTGAAATGACGGAAGCAACGAAAGGCATGACGGAAGCTGACCGACTAGCAGCGGTTGCGAAAATCTCCGGCACGGAAGCGTCGGCGGCAATGCTTGCGTTAATGGACGCCGGTCAAGGTACCATCGAAGCATTTACGGCGGAACTCGAAAATGCCGGCGGTACTGCGCAGGAAATCGCCGCAAAGCAACTCGACAACCTCAAGGGTCAGCTTACGATTTTAAAGTCGGCACTGGAAGGAGCGGCTATTGCGATAGGCAACGCATTACTGCCGGCGCTCAAAGTAATCGTCGCAGCTATCCAAAGTGCGGTCGACTGGTTTAACGGATTAAGCGACGCGTCAAAAACGTTTATTTCGATTGGGTTGGCGTTGGGTAGCGTATTTATGCTATTTGGCGGAATGATGTTGATAACTTTGAGTTATATTCCATCGCTAATTCAAGGGTTTGGCGCGATTGCTGCACTGTTAAAAATGTCATCTATGGCGTTACTTAAATCGATTGTATTGTGGGGAGGACTTATTGGATTAATAATAACGCTCGGCTCAGCGCTCGTCATCGCCTATAACGAGGTTGAGTGGTTCCGCAACGGCATACACGCGGCATGGGCGGGGATTGTGTCCGCTACGATTGCGGTAGGCGCTGCGATTAAAAACGCGTTCGGCGAAGCGGTCGACTGGTCAGTGCGAAAGTTTGACGATTTTAAAACGTTGGCGACAGTCGTTGGCGGGCACGTATCAACGGCGATTGGCGTGATTAAGACGACGTTTAACGACTTGCAGTCGTATGTTGCGACAGTGGCTCCGATTATTTTCGGTAAATTCATCGATACTGCCAGCGAATTTCTTAATAACGTAAAGAGCGTATTTAGCGGCGACCCGAAAGCGTTGGTGCCGGTCATTGAGACGTTGGGGCCGACCATTGTCGGATTACTAATCGGAGGGCTTCCTGGAATCCTAATTTCGCTGTCACGTTTCATGCCGGCAATCGCAGACGCTTTGCAGGCGGGAACTCCGCAAATTATCGAAGGCATTAACGCAGTGGTAGACGGCATCGTCAATTTCTTCGAAACTAGCTTTCCGGTAATCGTACAAGTTGGACTCGACTTAATCCTCAATTTGATTAACGGAATACTCGCGGCACTGCCGACTGTTATCGGTGTTGCCACGCAAATAATCGAAACTTTAGTCGGCGTAATCGGTACCGTTTTACCGCAAATATTGACGGTAGGAGTGGAACTTTTAACGACTCTACTCGAAGGCATCGTATCGGCTATTCCGTTGTTGATTGCCGGAATATTAACGGTAATTGACTCGTTAACTCAAGCGATAATAAGCAATTTACCGATGATTGTCGATTCGGGGGTTCAAGTGATTTCGTCGTTAGTCGAGGGGCTTTCGACAGCTATTCCGTTGCTAATCATGGCGGCGCTTTATTTAATTGCTGAAATCGTATCAACGCTAATTAGCAGTTTACCGAAGATTATCGATTCGGGCGTCAAGATTTTAATGGCGCTGATAGACGGAATCTTATCGATATTGCCGACGCTTATTGCAACGGCGATTAAACTGATACTTCAAATCGTGAGTACGCTCATCGCAAACTTGCCGAAGATTATCGATTCCGGTATCAAGATTTTAATGGCGTTAATAGACGGTATCATTCGGATTTTACCGCAGTTAATTGCGACGGCACTTAATTTAATCGTGCAGATTGCGGGTACGTTGATTAAAAATCTACCGAAAATTTTAGCGGCTGGCGTGCAAATACTGTGGGAGTTAATCAAAGGTATCGTTAGCGTTGTTGGCTCATTAGTCCTCGCAATAACAACGGAAATTATTCCGTCGATTGTTGATACGATTAAAAGCGTAAACTTGTTCGACATCGGAAAAAACATCATACAAGGGTTAATTAACGGAATTGGCTCGATGGCATCGGCAGTTTGGGACAAAGTAACGTCAATCGCGAGCGGTATTGCAAATGCAGTCACGGGCTTTTTCGACATGCATTCGCCGTCACGATTAACGCGAGGGCAAGGGCGGAACATCGGAAAAGGACTAGAACTAGGGTTGGCGGACTCGCTCAACGGACTTATTAAAATGAGCGAAAAAGTGTCGGAAGCTGTTTCAGCATCAATCGACATGTCTTACGATACGCCGAACGTAGCGACTCGAGCATTTGCGTTTACTCATGCGCTAGAAAACGAAAACCAACGACCAAGCGTTGTCAACATGACGGTCAATCAGCAGTTACCGGAAGATGTGTCGCCGGCAAAGGAACGCAGGGAACAAGAACGTATTATGCGAAGAATGGCGGAAGATATGGGGGTGCTAACATGGAGCGGTTAATCTTTACGAACGCACGCGGGGAGTCCGTCACATTTGGCGCATCCCCGCCGTTTGAAATCATTACGGTTGATGGACTCGGCGATGTAAGTGCGGAAACAATTTCGCAGAAATCAGCGTTTCAAGATGGAAGTACGTACATTGATTCGACGCTCGACGAAAGAGTAATCGAGATAACATTGCTTATTCACGTTTTGGACTATTCGAGGGTTGTGGCCGCAAGACAACGTTTATCGGCGGTGATGAATCCGAAGCTAGGACTCGGCACTCTACGTTATGAGGGCGGAGGGGTTATTCGAGAAATTCAAGCAGTTGCTGAATCTATCCCGAGATTTCCTGACGGTACGCAAAATCGCGGCGAACGTTTTCAAAAAGTTTCCTTAACGTTAATTGCACCCGACCCGTATTGGCGCCAGCCGGAAGCTACAAAAACGGAGATTGCGTTATGGGAACCGTTGTTTGAGTTTGAACTCGAAATACCGGAGGACACAGGCATCGAGTTCGGGGTTAGGACGGAGACTTTTATTGTTAACGTAAAAAATGACGGGCATGTGGATACAGGAATGATAATTAAATTTCGAGCGATAGGGACGGTTGTTAATCCGTCCTTATTTAACGTTAATACGCAGGAGTGGATTAAATTAAATTACACGATGACGGCTGGCGAAATTATTACGATTAACACAAATCGAGGGCAAAAACGAATTGAGTCTACGTTAAATGGTGTGACTACGAATATTTTTAACTCTATCGCACGTGGTAGCACGTTTTTACAACTCGAAATTGGCGACAATCTACTACGATATGACGCTGATGAAAACATTAACGGGTTGGAAGTCGACATTTACCATGCTTCGAAATATGTGGGGGTGTAGTCGTGGACTTATACGTTTATGATTTGTCGTTTAATTTGCTCGGACTAGTAGACGATTATGAGTCGCTTGTATGGACGCGAGATTTTTATAAAGCGGGCACGTTTGAATTGCAATTAAGTTTACCTAAGAGTGACGCAGATGTTGCGTCTCTTTTTTCGTTAATAAAACGCGGAAATATCGTGGTAAAAGACGACAATCCACAAGAAGCAGCGGTAATAAATTTCGTAAGTATAAACGGAATTAAACATGAACGAGTCACGGTTAAAGGCTCTTTTCTTGGCGATTTGTTATCGCGCAGAACGGTATGGGGCGAGCAAGAAAATACGGGCACGATTGAGGACGTCATGAAGGCGTTTGTACTCGACAACTGCATCGCCCCCACCAATCAAAACCGAATTATCCCGTCGCTTGCGTTAGCGCCTGACAGTGGGGTTGCGGACAATGCCACCGAATTTAGTAGCGAAAATCCTAGCGTTAGTAGTTGGCTTAATGCGTTGGCGGTTAAATACGATGTTGGTTGGCGAGTGTTGTTTGACCCCGTTAACACGCAGTATTTATTTGACGTTTATCGTGGGCGTGACTTGTCTTACGGACAGTCCGAAAACCCGCGCGCAATTTTTTCGCTAGATTTCGAGAATGTCAATAACCAAACGTTAGCTGATGCGGACGAGGATTTTAAAAACATGGCGATAGTCGCAGGAGAAGGCGACGAGGCGACACGTAGAACGGTTTTAATCAACGACGCGCTTTCGGGCTTTGAAAGACGCGAGATATATATCGACGCCAGTTCCGTTTCGAAAGAACGCGAAGATGGAACGCAGATACCCGACGATGAGTACGACGAAATCTTACGAGAATACGGACTTCGTGAACTGTCGGAATTGAAGCCGTTATTTACAATGCAATCGGATATAAGCGTGCTGTCAAATTTGGCTTACCGAAAAGATTTCGATTTGGGCGACATTGTAACGATAGAAAACCGACGCTGGGGAGTTTCGCTTGATACTCGAATTACTGCGGTCAGAGAAACTTATGAAAAAACCTTGATGGATGTACGCGTTAACTTCGGGAGTGAAACGCCAACATTACTCGATAAAATTAAAAAGGCGGTGAGGTAATGGCAGAATTAAGTTCGTTTTTTAATAGTGTTAAAGTCGGCGGTATCGGCGACAGAAGATACAAAGCCGAAGATTTCGCCCGATATTTTAACAAGTTTATCAAAAACGG
>NZ_JARGEJ010000670.1:0-298 GCF_029211245.1 Robertmurraya sp. DFI.2.37
CAGTCCTACGACACCACAAAAGGAAGCTGGCTGGCGAATCGAGCCGCCTGTATCAGATCCCAAAGAAAATGGTACTTCTCCAGCCGCAACGGCAGCTGCCGAACCACCGGATGATCCACCTGGCACTGTTTCAAGATCCCACGGGTTTTTTGTTTTTTGGAAGCCTGAGTTCTCTGTTGATGACACCATCGCAAACTCGTCCATATTTAGCTTTCCAATTGTAATAGATTCAGCCGCTTGCAGCTTTTGTACGACTGTAGCATCATAAATTGGATTAAATTTATCGAGAATCTTACTC
>NZ_JARGEJ010000671.1:0-298 GCF_029211245.1 Robertmurraya sp. DFI.2.37
GTTCGTAATGCTAATCTTGAGAGACTAGCTTCTATACCTTTTAAGGTGGCAAATCACTATTTAACATCTGATCCTACTGTCATCCTAGCTCTCCTTTATCCTTTTGGTTTAAAAATTAAGGCTCCCAGCATTCCAAAAACAATGGCAGCTGAAATGCCTGAACTTGTTACTTCAAACATTCCTGTCAGTACACAGACTAACCCATGTGTTTCGGCTTCTTGCATCGCACCATGTACGAGGGAATTACCAAAGCTGGTTATGGGAACTGTGGCTCCTGCACCTGCAAAATCAATTAATG
>NZ_JARGEJ010000672.1:0-298 GCF_029211245.1 Robertmurraya sp. DFI.2.37
TTTTGGATAAGATAGAAGCAGTCTCGTTATATCTAGCCCAAGATTGCCGTCAGAAGTCGCTCTCGTCACGACAATTCCCGTTGCTGTGGAGATCAATAATGCTGGTATTTGACTGACAATTCCATCTCCGACAGTAAGGAGAGAAAAACGTGTAGCTGCTTCCCCAATAGGTAGTCCTAATTGCATAGAACCGATGACAATTCCAAAAAGTAAATTGATTAAAGTGATAATAATCCCAGCAATGGCATCCCCTTTAACAAACTTACTGGCACCGTCCATAGCACCATAGAAGTCTGCT
>NZ_JARGEJ010000673.1:0-298 GCF_029211245.1 Robertmurraya sp. DFI.2.37
TCCAGATCCTGTTTATTGTTGACGAAATCCATATTGTCACCATTTAAGCGGAGAATGGGCGTGGTAGGATTTTCTTTTTCAAAGTCGAGCATTGCCTTTTCATAATCAAAAGATAATAGCTGTAAATAATCGGGGCTGATATTTTTTTCCTGAGAGCGGCCTCGATGATTAATTCTTGCTAAAAGTGTTTCTAAACTTGCTTGTAAGTAAATCATGATGTTTGGTTTAGGCATGTCCGCTGTTAATATATTGTATATGGCCAAATATTTTGTATAGTCATGAGGCTTTAGTGTGCGTT
>NZ_JARGEJ010000674.1:0-298 GCF_029211245.1 Robertmurraya sp. DFI.2.37
TTCAACAGTTGTTGTTGATTACCGTGGTTTAAACGTTGCAGAAGTAACTGAACTTCGTAAACAACTTCGTGAAGCTGGAATCTAATTCAAAGTGTACAAAAACACTTTAACTCGCCGTGCTGCAGAAGCTACAGAACTTACTGGATTGAATGAGGTTCTTACAGGACCAAACGCTATCGCGTTCAGTACAGAAGATGTTGTTGCACCAGCGAAAATTCTTAATGAATTCGAGAAAAAGCATGAGGCTCTTGAAATTAAAGCAGGTGTTATCGAAGGAAATGTGGCAACAGTTGATGAC
>NZ_JARGEJ010000675.1:0-297 GCF_029211245.1 Robertmurraya sp. DFI.2.37
CCTTTGTCACCCGTTTTAGTGTACAATCTCATTTTGAATCCTCCTTAATCGTTTGGTTTATGCCATACCAAATCACATCGACCCGCTCATCCCCTACTGTTTCATGGAATCGTAGACCATTCAGCAAATTTTGAAAGGCACTTGAAACGAAAGTGTCAAACAAACAACCGTATTGTTTAACACAGCCTATTGTTAAACAGAGAGTTCCAATCGGAGCTGCCCCATTATTGCCCTTACGAAATGATGGATGTTTAGTTTAATATAGGAATAGGGAAGCTTTAAGCTTGGAACTCTCTG
>NZ_JARGEJ010000676.1:0-297 GCF_029211245.1 Robertmurraya sp. DFI.2.37
TACCATCTTTCTAATATAGAAAATTCAATTATTGCTAAAAAAGAAATTTTTTTATTGTATTTTATTGACATTTCTAAAACGGCAATTTAATATAAGAATATGTAATTGCTGTTTTAGAAATTGAAGGAGGGATGATATGCAAACCTTAGATTTAGAATATATTAAAAATCGTAGGGAGTCTTTAGACATTTCGTTACAAGTAATGGCTGAATCACTTGGTTTTAAAAATGCCTCAACCTATCTCAAATATGAGAATGGTACTTATACATTTAAAGCAGACCAACTTCCAATACTCGC
>NZ_JARGEJ010000677.1:0-297 GCF_029211245.1 Robertmurraya sp. DFI.2.37
GCTGAACAGCCACCAGCAATTAGCCGAAGTGGTAGTGACCGGAGAATATACCTCTTCTCCATTAGTCCAAGCATCCGATATGGGACATACCCGTCTCAACAAAGACCTGATCCAACAAACCCCGGTATTATTCGGAGAAGCTGATATTATAAAAACCCTACAGACCTTGCCGGGTGTATCGGCAGGCACAGCCGGATTGGCAGGAATGTATGTGCGGGGCGGTAATGGAGACGACAATCTTTATATGATAGAAGGGAATCCGTTATACCAGATCAACCATGTGGGCGGTCTGTTTTC
>NZ_JARGEJ010000678.1:0-297 GCF_029211245.1 Robertmurraya sp. DFI.2.37
GTAGGCTAAAGATTCCTGCGCATAAGCTGGTAAAACAAAGCAGTAATCTATCGTGAAATTATGGAGGGAAGCACATGTCGATCATGCTTGAACCAAGTCCACAACAAATAAAAGTAGAAAAAATTTATCGAGAAATGGGTTTAACTGACGAGGAATTCGCAAATGTAGAAAAAATCCTTGGAAGAACTCCTAATTATACAGAAACTGACCTTTTTTCCGTTATGTGGTCAGAACATTGTAGCTACAAAAATTCAAAGCCAGTATTAAGAAAGTTTCCAACAAAAGGGGAGCGAGTCC
>NZ_JARGEJ010000679.1:0-297 GCF_029211245.1 Robertmurraya sp. DFI.2.37
TCCAAGCACAGAGGAGCAGCAAGAATTGAATCACGGCAAAGGAAATTAATCTTAATCTGCATTGGATACCCCATCCATCCGAAGATATCAATATTATCCCAACCTTCTTTATTATCATTACGAGGCGGATAGTAATTGATACGTACTTTATGATAGTAGTCTGTATACAAGTCCGGCTGATCTTCCGGAACAAGAATAGATTCCAGTGTAGATAATTTGCTGACCTCCTTCGTGTGGAAGTTAGCCGGCTCATCTAACACCAAACCATCACGATTACCTAAAATGTTTGTAGAGAAC
>NZ_JARGEJ010000068.1:0-21248 GCF_029211245.1 Robertmurraya sp. DFI.2.37
GTAGTTGAAAATGTTATTTTACTCATGTTGTCCCCTAGTTCCTATTTAGTAAGTTTAAGTATATAAAAAAATACCTATAGATAAAACACTCTTTTTCAAGTGTCCTAACTATAGGTACCATAATAGAGAAGGGTGCTCTTTTTTTCTATCTGTGAAAAAAGTGTATTGTGTCATAGTTCAGGGGAAAAATGCAAAATGAAAAAAGCACTAACGAATTTAGCCAGGGCAACTATAGTAAAAAAGTATGGAAATTGCTTTGAAAAAATAAAAATTCTCCATCTCTTTTAGCCGATTCCCATTTAGTGGTATGATGAGAATAAAATGAGTCTCGATTGATAAGGAGAACTGCTGCCATCTAGTTACTCAAATAATGAAACTACGACATTATGAAAGCGTTTTACTGAAAACGCATAAAAATGAGGAGGAGATCAGCTTTTGCGAAAAATAGGTTTTATTTTACTGTTTGTCCTGTTCTCCTTCCTGCTTTATCTCACATTTGTTTCTGCTGAAATTGTTTTTCGTTCCGATAGACAAATGCCGAAATTTATTGAACAAGAGAAATTGCAATATAGGCTTGTTCTCATTACCCAAGATACTGAAACTCCATTTTGGAATAAAGTTGGAAGTGGTGCTACGGAACAAGCAAGAAAGGAAGGAGCTTCACTCGAAATTTGGGGCAGCTATGGGAATAATCATGAAGACTTTTTAAAAAAGCTGGAAATTGCTATTCATTCAAAAGTGGATGGGATTATTGTCCAAGGGCTTGATTCTGATGAATTTAAATATTTAACAAAAGTTAAAGCTTCTTTTTATGGCATTCCTGTTATCACTGTTGCCAACGATGTCTCTGTTCAGGAAAGTTTAAGAAGAACCTATGTCGGTTCGGATCAGTATAAAGCAGGAAAGATGGTTGCTGAGGAATTATTAAAAGATATGGGAACAAGGGGCAAGGTTTTGATTACCTATAATAGTGATAAAGAGCTTTACCAATTGCAGAGACTGGAAGGAATGAAGGAAGTACTTGAAAGTCATCGAGAGATTCAACTTGTAGATGCAGAAACTTCAAGTTCGCGTGAAGAAGTAATTGCCACTACACAGGAAGTGCTGAATAAATGGCCAGATGTCGATGCGATTATAGCCGTCAATTCTGATATTGTCTCCGCTCTAGTTCAAGAAATTAGCAAGCGCTCGCAAGTGGAACCATATTATATTTATTCCTTCGATGATGGGCAAGATTCCATTTCATTGCTTCAAGAAGGAAAAATTGATGGGCTAGTAGAGCAATCTCCAGAGATGATGGGAAGAACAAGCGTTCAATTAATTAAGGGCTGGCTTACTGGTGAAACGATGCCACTTAATATTGATGGATATTTTACAGATATTCGGATTGTGAAAGCGACGGACTATGATGATTAGTATCCAAAAAAAGATCTTAATGCTGACAACTTTTGTGTTATTTATTATGGCAAGTATATGGTTTGCTCTTACATATTACAATTATAAAACACAGCATCATTATAACGAAATATTGCAAAGATATTTAAGCATGAATGAAGTGACAAGGGTCAGTCAAGAAATGGTCACCTACCTAAATAACTATATGCTAAGTCCAACTGCTGAAAATTTACAGAAGCTTGAAACAAGCAAGGAAAGAATTCAGAAAGCTAAATATGATGTATTTCCTTTAAGGAATGAAGAAAATCAATTTGCATTAACGAATTATATTAATCTAGTGGATAGTTTAGTTGAGACGACTGACAGATTAATTTTATTCAATAACGGGAATGATCCAGAGTCAATTACGAAAGAGTTTTCCGAAGCCAATCGAATTTCTAATTACATCTCAGAAATGAAATTAACCTTGCTGGATACAGAATTGAGAACGTACGATCGTTTTTATCGAACGATTATTCAGCAGTCGGAAGAGTTAATCAAACTTGGGATATGGCTCATTTTATTAATTACGATTGCATTGCTTATCATCACATATTGGCTTTCACTAAGCATTACAAAACCAATTCAAAAGTTAACAGAGGCAGCCAATGAATTATCACGAGGGCATTTTAACGTGAAAATTCATGTCGAGGCCAATGATGAAATAGCATTTCTAGCAAAAACATTCGATCGGATGCGCATTAATATTAATAATTTAATTGTAGAGATGAAACAAAAAGCACAGCTTGAGCATGAGCTTCAGCAAAATAAATTACTTTTACAAGAAAGTCAGTTTCGCAGCCTCCAAAGTCAAATAAACCCTCATTTCTTATTTAACACACTTAATACATTATCGAAAAAAGCTTATTTGGAGGGTTCTGAGGAAACGAGTGATTTACTTGTAAGTGTAGCAGGCTTGCTTCGTTATAATTTAAAGCGTTTAGATCGTTCAGTCACTTTGTCAGAAGAAGTGGAAGTGTTAAAACAGTATATGGATATTCAAAAGGCAAGGTTCACAGATCGGTTAACATTTCAGACAGAAATTGATGAGGCCTGTCTGAACGTTCGCATTCCTGCCTTAACATTACAGCCAATTATTGAAAATGCCGTTATTCACGCAGTAGAGCCAAAAGAAGAAGGCGGTAGGGTTTCATTGAAAATTGAAGAGCACTCAGGTTCTGTGCAGGTTCATATCGCTGATGATGGAGTTGGAATGTCGGAGGCAAAAATCGAGCAGATCCTAAGGGAACAACAAGTTCAAACGGAAGGACATTCAACGGGGTTAGGCTTTAGTAATGTTGTAAAACGCTTGCGACTTTTTTATGGATATGAAGATGTAATCGCAATTGAGAGCAGTGTAAACAGAGGCACAACTGTTACGATTAAAATAAAAAGGGGTGATAAAACATGATAAAGCTCCTAATTGTTGACGATGAACAAATTGAAAGAGAAGGCATGCAAGCAATTTTGCAGAAGGCTTATCCGAATCTTAAAATTGAGCAAGCAAGAAATGGAAAAATGGCTGTGCAAATGACAGAGGATTTTTGCCCTGATCTGATTTTAATGGATATTAAAATGCCTGGAATGAGTGGATTAGAAGCGGTAGCTTTTATACAAAAAAAGCATGAAAATGTAAAATTCATCATGGTTACAGCCTATGATATGTTTGAGTATTTGCGAGAGGCAATTAAACTAGGCGTTAAGGATTACTTATTAAAGCCAAGCAAGGCGAGCGAAATATTGCAAACTGTGGGGAAGGTATTACAACAGATTGAAGAAGAAAAGAAATTGGCGGAGGAACGCAAACAAAAGCAGCAGGAATACCAAAAAGCATTGGCCCTTGTGGAGACTGATGTTGTGACACAACTGTTATTTGATCATGTACATGAAGTGCATTTAGACATGTTGGTGGAAATGCTAGATATAAAATCCACAAATGAAATGTTCGTGATGTGTTTATTACTCCCACACGATAAAGACAATCTATATCCTCTTATTAAAAAGAAGCTAAGAAAATTAGGGGGGTGCTGGGTAGGAGCTTTATATGGAACGCAGCTTCCAATTATTGTTTTTAGAGATCCGACTAAAACGTTTCGCTCTCAAGCAATCTATCTAGCTCGTGAACTCCTTTCTGTCAGAAAATTAGAGCATGAGGAATGGTTTATCGGAATAGGGAGTGTCGTTAGTTCATTAGAGGAAATAAGACAATCCTACCACGATTCATTAATCGCAACGAGCGAAACAAAATTTTCTCATAAATATCGTTTTTATTCAGATGTACCTACGGTAGCTAGGAATGAGAAGAGCATAATGGCGTTGCGAGAAAAAGAGTTTTTTGATCAAATTCGCCTCGGAGAATGGGATAAAGTTCAGGCGAATGTGATGGGTTTTATTCAAATGTATGAAAAAGAAGGAAGTCCTATCGTTCATACACAGCAAAGAGTTATGGAAGTGCTGTGGCTTATCTCGAGAATTATGAGCGAGATTGGAATTCAAGCGATTACGCCATTGTATTCATTTAAAATTCAAGATTACCGTCAATTGCGTGCAGAAGTTAATCTTCTTCTTGAAAAAATGAAGCAAACCCATGCTGATCATTACGATCAATTTGAAGCTGATACGATCCGACAGCTCAAACAGTATATTATGGATAATTCCCATAAAGATATTTCTTTAGAATCGCTAGGGAAGAAGGTTGGTTTAAGCCCAATTTATATTAGTAAAATGTTTAAAGAAAAATTAGGGATTAATTATATTGATTTTTTAACGGAGTGTCGGATAGAAAAGGCAAAAATATTGATGTGTGACCCTAAGAAAAGTATTAAGGAAATTACTTATGAGGTCGGTTATCACGAGCCTAATTATTTTAGTAAAGTATTTAAAAAAGTCTGTAAAGTATCACCAAAGGATTACAGGAAAAACTTGTTTGCCGCCAATAACTAACGTAGGAGGAATGTAGATGAAACAGAAAATGGTTAAGACTATGTTCTTCTTGAGCATGCTTCTCCTTGTTTCTCTTTGCGGAGCTTGTGAGAAACCTGTGCCGCAATATACTACTCCAACAACCTCTCCTCCTCAAGATGCTGCTGTTCCAGGTGGGGAGAGGAAAATAAAAGTAGGGTTTCTTATGGATACGTTAGAGGAAGAGCGCTGGCTAAAGGATAAAAGAATGTTTAAGGAGGCAGTAGAGGAAATTGGCGCCGAAGTGGAAATTATGGTAGCAAACGGTGATGAAGTTTTGCAGATCATTCAAGCTGAGACTTTGATTAAACAAGGTGTAGATGTGTTAGTAATGGTACCTTATAATGCGGAAGCGGCAGGTGCCATTGTTCAGAAGGCCCATCTCGCTGGAATTAAAGTGATTTCATACGATCGTCTTGTAAAGAATGCTGAGATTGATTTATACGTTTCATTTGATAATGAAGAAGTAGGAGAATTGCAGGCAAAGGCGCTTACTGCTCTCGTGCCGAAAGGAAAGTATGTTTATATAGGCGGAGCGGATACTGATTATAATGCTCATCTTTTAAAAAAGGGAGTTTTTAATGTTTTGAAGCCCTTAATTGATAAAGGCGATATTAAGATCGTTTATGACCAATGGACGAAAAATTGGATTCCGATTAATGCCTATTCGAATATGGAGGCCGCACTTCAAGCCAATAATTATGAAATAGATGCTGTGTTTGCTGGAAATGATGCGACAGCAGAGGAAGCAGTTAAAGTCCTTTCACGTTACGGGCTTGCAGGCAAGGTACCGGTAGCTGGCCAAGATGCAGAATTGGCAGCGATAAGAAGGATTGTTAATGGAACTCAAACGATGACAGTGTATAAACCGATTAAATCTTTGACTTCTGCTGCAGCAAAAGCGGCAGTCCAGATGGCAGAAGGTGAAAACATCGTCACAGAGAGAAAAATCAATAATGGAAAAATAGAGGTTCCATCCATTCTCCTCCCACCTATTTCTGTCGATAAAAACAATATTGCTGAGACGGTCATTGCCGACGGTTTCCATTCAAAAGAAGAGATTTATCATCATTGACAATCATTCCAGCATTTCAAAATGGGAGAAGCAATGGTTTTACTAAAAAGAAAGCGGAGAAAAGTGAAATTTCTCAAAAAAACAATTGATTTTATTAGAATTCCGTATTATGATAATCAATAATTATTATTCCAATGGAATTAATCGGGATTTCCCGAGCGTGTCTGATCAGATAAACTGAAGGACATTTATCCTTTTAAATAGGATAAGTGTCCTTTTCTTCTTCCTTGCATATACTTTTAAAGTAAAAATTTTGCATGGGGTTGGGGATCTTTTTGCAGTGAATGTTGACTGAAATACTCAAGATTACGAGGAGGATCTTTGATGAAAGTGTCAAGTAAAGGAGAGTATGCACTAAGAGCATTGATTTTACTTGGAAATCATCCAGGTAAAGTAATTGGAATACAAGAAATTGCCGAGAAAACAATGGTTAGCATTCATTACTTGGAGCAATTGCTCCTTCAATTGAAGAAACTTGGGTATGTAGCAAGTAAAAGGGGAGCAAAGGGAGGATACATACTTCAAATGAATGCGGAGGCGATCAATATTGGAGAAGTTATTCGCCAATTAGAGGGTCCTTTATCTCCAATGGGCTGTGCATCGATTACGAAGTATGAACCTTGTGCATTGGAAGAGGGCTGTCAATTAAAACCATTATGGACATTGGTAAGAGATACGATCGCCTATGTTTTGGAGAGGACAACACTTGAAGATTTACTGCAAAACCGCGTGACAAAGCTAGAAGGAGATGATTTAGTTGTCATTAAAAGGGACGCTTGATCAGAAAGTAATGGAAAAGATCGTTAGTTTACTAGAAGGACTTGAGTATGGAACGGTTCAGATTACCGTTCATGATTCTGAAATTACACAAATTGATCGATTGGAAAAATATCGTCTCCCACCTCAAGGAAAGGGGAGACAGCAGCCAAATGGAAAAAAATCAAAACAGAGGTATTAAAATACATCATACGCCGATCGGACACCCGAAGGCCCTTTAGTTTTCAGTACGTGCATGTACATTTGAAAATTATTGGGGCTTTTTTTGTTGATAGGTTGTGTGAAGCAACTAGAGTGCATATCTAATGCGATAGAATATGAAGTTAGATGGTAGCAACTTTATAGTCAACATCAGCATAACACATCGTCTATTGAAAAAGCCCTAACGAATGAGTGAAAGGGAGAGTAAGAGAATGAACAAAACATTTGTCAGCGTATATGTATCAATTTTTCTATTATTAATCAGCGGCTGTGCAAGCGAGCCGACAAGTTCGACAGCTTCACAGTCAGAAAATCAAGGTAAAGAGATAGAGCTATTAAATGTTTCATATGATCCTACAAGAGAGTTGTATGAAGAATTCAATCAAAGTTTTGCTGAATATTGGGAAAAGGAAACAGGGCAAAAGGTGAAAATAAATCAATCACATGGTGGCTCAGGCAAACAATCTCGTTCTGTCATTGATGGGCTAGAGGCGGACGTCGTAACATTGGCACTTGCTTATGATATTGATGCCATTGCCAAAGCAGGCAAACTTGCTGACAAGTGGCAGGAAAGATTGGCACATAATAGCTCTCCTTATACCTCAACGATTGTATTTCTTGTCCGAACTGGGAATCCGAAAAATATAACAGATTGGGATGACTTGATTAAAGAGGATGTTTCCGTTATTACCCCGAACCCGAAAACGTCTGGAGGAGCAAGATGGAACTACTTAGCGGCATGGGGGTATGCACTAGGAGAAAATAACGGCAATGAAGAAAAAGCAAAGGAGTTTGTACAAAAGCTCTTTAAAAATGTGCCCGTACTAGACTCAGGAGCACGGGGAGCAACAACCACGTTTGTTGAGAGAGAAATTGGCGATGTCTTACTGGCATGGGAAAATGAAGCATTTTTAGCATTAAATGAACTTGGTGAGGATAAATTTGAAATTGTTATTCCATCCGTAAGTATTTTGGCAGAACCTCCTGTAACAGTTGTCGATAGCTCGGTGGAAAAACACGGGACAGAAGAGGTGGCGAGAGCTTATCTTGATTATTTGTATTCAGATGCTGGACAGGAGATCGCCGCTAAAAACTACTATCGGCCAAGGGCGGAAGAAGTTGCTAAAAAATATGAAGACCAGTTCCCGAAAATCGAACTATTTACAATTGATGAACCATTTGGTGGTTGGCAAAATGCTCAACAAACTCATTTTGCAGATGGAGGAATTTTCGATCAAATTTATCAACCATAAAGAAGGAGCGGGAGTCCGTGTTTAAGAAGAAAAAATACCATCATCATGTTTTACCCGCTTTTGGGTTGTCGATGGGATTTACACTAGTCTATTTAAGTCTGATCGTCCTCATCCCCATTGCTGTTCTATTTCTAAAAGCAGCGACAATTAGTTGGGATGATTTTTGGAATATTGTTACGGATCGAAGAGTGTTGGCCTCCTTTCAACTAACCTTCTCAACTTCTTTTTTTGCGGCTTTCATTAATGCAATCTTTGGAACGCTAATAGCTTGGATTTTGGCAAAATATCAATTTACGGGTAAGAAAATCGTCGATGCGCTCGTTGATTTGCCTTTTGCATTGCCGACTGCTGTGGCAGGAATTGCTTTAACAACGCTTTATGCTCCCAATGGATGGATCGGTCGATTCTTTGAAACATTCGGAATAAAGGTTGCCTTCACACCACTTGGAATTATGATTGCATTAATCTTTATTGGACTGCCATTTGTCGTTCGGTCAGTACAGCCAGTATTACAGGAGTTGGATCAACAATATGAAGAAGCGGCTTCAACCCTTGGAGCCAATTCTTTGCAAGTCTTCACGAAAATTATTTTTCCAACCATTTTTCCAGCCATTTTGACTGGATTTTCGCTAGCTTTCGCCCGTGCATTAGGAGAATACGGTTCAGTCGTCTTTATATCAGGAAATATGCCACTGAAGACAGAAATTGTACCATTATTAATTGTCACTAAGCTGGAGCAGTTTGATTATATTGGAGCTGCTGCGGTTGCAGCCGTTATGCTTGTTATTTCTTTCATTCTCTTATTTTTAATAAACTTCTGGCAGTGGAGAATATCGAAGAGGTACGAAACGGTTTAGGAGAGAGAGGAAAAGATGAATAAGATTCAATCACCTTATAAAATTAGAAGTCTGAATTTTAATTACGGATTTATTCGGAAAGGGTTATTGCTCGGAGTTGCCCTCGCATTTTTAACTCTGTTTATTGTTGTTCCTTTAATAGCGGTGTTTACAGAAGCTTTTAGCAAAGGAGCAGAGTTGTATTTGGCTTCATTAATGGATCCAGATGCCCGCTCAGCGATAAAACTAACTTTGCTGGTTGCTGCAATTGCGGTTCCTCTTAACACTATATTTGGTGTTATAGCTGCTTATGCAATTACAAAGTTTCAATTTAAAGGGAAGAATTTTCTTATCACCCTCATTGATATCCCTTTTGCTGTTTCGCCAGTCATCGCTGGTCTTGTGTTTGTCCTTTTATTTGGTTCACAGGGCTTTCTCGGTCCCTTCCTCGAGGCCAATAACATTAAAATTGTTTTTGCCGTGCCTGGTCTTATTTTAGCAACTGTATTTGTTACCTTTCCGTTTGTTGTAAGGGAGTTAATTCCTGTTATGCAAGAGCAAGGCACAGATGAAGAACAAGCAGGGCGAATCTTAGGAGCGAATGGTTGGCAAATGTTTTTCCACATTACGCTTCCTAATATAAAATGGGGTCTTCTTTATGGGGTAATTTTGTGCAATGCCCGGGCGATGGGGGAGTTCGGAGCCGTGTCTGTTGTATCCGGGCATATTAGAGGCTTAACAAATACAATCCCCCTCCATGTTGAAATTTTATATAATGAATATCAATTTACCGCTGCATTTGCTGTCGCTTCTATTTTAGCGATGTTAGCGATTGTAACGTTATTTTTAAAGAGTATTGTAGAATGGAAAACTAAATAATCGCAAGAAATTGTTATGGGGGAAGGTAAAATGGGAATTACAATTGAAGAGGTATCGAAATACTTTGGAGAATACAAAGCGATAAATCATGTGAACTTGGAAATTCCCTCCGGGGATTTTACTGCCCTTTTAGGTCCCTCTGGATCGGGAAAAACTACCCTGCTCAGAATGATTGCTGGTTTGGAAAATTTGGATTCTGGAAGAATACTATTTAATGATATAGATTATACAAATAAAGCGGTAAAGGAACGAAGAGTCGGTTTCGTTTTTCAACATTATGCGTTATTTAAGCATATGTCTGTATTCGACAACATTGCATTTGGCTTAAAGATAAAACCTCGGCATCTGCGCCCAAGCAAAGGGGAAATAAAAGAGAAGGTATATGATTTATTGAAATTTATCCAACTTGAACATTTGGCAGAGCGCTATCCATCACAAGTGTCTGGAGGTCAAAAGCAAAGGATTGCATTGGCGCGGGCACTTGCCGTCGAACCGGATGTTCTTTTGCTTGATGAGCCGTTTGGCGCCTTAGATGCAAAAGTGCGTCAGGAACTTAGGCACTGGCTTAGAGAGAGCCATGAAAAATTAAAAATAACGACTATTTTTGTCACTCATGATCAGGAAGAAGCATTAGAAATGGCTGATACGATTGTCGTCATGAATGAGGGAAAAGTGGTGCAGACAGGTAGTCCGGAAGAAGTGTATCGACACCCGGTGAATGCGTTTGTCTATCGTTTTCTTGGCAGAGTCAATGAGGTTAACGGCCGATATATTCGACCTCATGAAGTAAGTTTAAAAAGAACTCCTCTTGGTGAAAGTATTCCAGCAAAAGTGATTCATGTTCACTTTATTGGTTCAACTGTTCGCATCCAATTGAATCGCCTTGATGACGATATATTATTTGAGGCAGAATTGAATGAAGAGAAATATCGTGAAATCGGACCAATATCGAAAGGGGAGCTTGTGTACGCTCAGTTTCCAAAGCTGGTTGATTTTGACTTTCAGGAAAAAGAAAAGGTTTTAAAACAATTACCACAGAAAGAATCTGTCTTATAAGGCAGATTCTTTTTAATCATTTAGCGTTATTCAATAAGATGGTTGTCAGAAGATTTATCTCCCTTGGTTTCAAACGCTTTATTCGTTAGGCTGAAAGGTCCAGAGAGAAAGGTAGCCAAAAATCAAGATCGAATAGGTGGGGTAGTATTTTTATGAGTGTAGCGACGACAAGGAAAAGCTGGTGCAGACAAATCAACTATTGCTTTCTCCCGAGCTAAGTCAACAGGGCAGGAGCCTTAGTTTATTTATCGATAGAACAATCATTAATTCGCTGTGTACGATGATAGCGTTGGAAAAAAGGCCTTTTTTTGCTGAATGCCGCATTGAAACATGCCGTTGATGTATATGATAAATAGTTGAAATTATTAGATAAATTTTATAAGATCGGAGGATAACTGAGTTTAAGGCAGAATGGAGTGTAAAAGGATGAAGGAGATATTGAAGTGGTATCGGGAGTTTCATGCAATACCAGAAGTTGGCTGGAAGGAATTTAAGACAACAGAAAAAATTGCAAGCATTTTAGAGGAAATGGGAGTTGGCTACGAACGTTTCTCCGAGATGACGGGGATTATTGCCGAAATAGGTCAAGGTGATGAAGTCATAGCTGTTCGAGCTGATATTGATGCTCTTTGGCAAGAAGTAGATGGAGTATGGCAAGGAAATCATTCCTGTGGTCATGACGCTAATATTGCAATGGTGCTAGGAGCGATTTTATATTTACGGGAAAAGCCATTGAAAAAGAAAATTCGCTTCATCTTCCAGCCTGCGGAGGAAAAGGGAGAAGGTGCGCTTGCCTTGATTGAGAAAGGGGTTATGGAGCAGGTGACTCACCTTTTTGGGATTCATCTCCGTCCGATTGAGGAGCTTCCATTAGGGAAAGTTTCCGCATCCATTCGCCATGGTGCTCATGTCTCTTTAATTGGCAAAGTAGAAGGAATCGACGCCCATGCAGCCCGACCACATCAAGGGAAGAATAGTCTTGATGTTATCGTGGCACTTCATCAATTATTAAATACGATTTATATCGACCCTTCTGAAGCTTGCTCTGTAAAGCTGACAAAGGTCATAGCTGGTGGAGAAAGCATCAACATTATCCCAGGAGCGGCGGAGTTTGCGATTGATGTTCGGGCACAAAAGAATGACGTTTTAGCAAAAATTCGCACACAAGTTGAACATATTATTAATCATTTAGAAGAACTTTTTGGAAATAAGATCGATTGGGAATGGTCAGGCTATACTCCAGCAGCTGAAGTTTCTCATGAAGCGGAAAAAGTTGCGGAGGGAGCAATTAAATCTTTATTAGGAGAGGAAGGCTTTGCCCCATCTGTTGTAACCCCTGGAGGAGATGATTTTCACTTTTACACGATTAAGAAACCGCAAATAAAGGC
This sequence comes from Robertmurraya sp. DFI.2.37, assembly GCF_029211245.1. Lineage (NCBI taxonomy): Bacteria > Bacillati > Bacillota > Bacilli > Caryophanales > Bacillaceae > Robertmurraya > Robertmurraya sp. DFI.2.37. Next base: position 11,861 of record NZ_JARGEJ010000068.1, read on the forward strand.
TTCCATGATTGGTGTAGGAGCAAACCTGCAGCCAGGCCTACATCACCCTAAGATGAATTTTGATCAATCAGCTTTAGTGCAAGGTGCACAGATTTTGGCTGAAACAATACATAGAGCATAGATTGTCTAAAAAGTGTGCGTCTCTCCTCCGAGAAGTTGCGTCTGCTACAATCTTGGAGGATAAGACAATGAAAGTGCGATTGCGGTTGTTCGGAATTGAGGTACTTCTAAAATGACGCAAAGCCAATAAATATGTAAAAGATTTAGGTTTTACATATTTATTTTGTATCTTTAATAAACAAGCTAAGGGTTTAGACATCATCATTTTTGAGCGCTAGAACGGACCCGTGTAGTCAGGGTTGGGAATGAGTGTTTGAATGCCCGCACGAACAATTTGCATACTAATTTCTGAGTGTCTCTTCGCGCTCTAGCATTAATTTCATCGCGATTGCTCTTCTCTATTACAATTCATGTTTTTTAACGGTCTATTTCTCTTCAACACAGGGTTCCAGTTAACGAGGAAAATACCGAAAAAAATAAAGAGGCCACCAATTAGAAGCTCACCTGTTAATGTTTCGTTTAATAAGAACCAGCCGGATAATACTCCGAAAAATGGGGCTAAAAAAAGAAAGGCGCTTGTTTTGCCAGGATCGCCAAGCCGTAGTACAGTAAACCAGCTGCCGAACTGTACAACAGAAGCCATAATCGCTAACCAAAGTAAAATGGCGATGGACTCACTCGTGATAATAAATGAAGGATTTTCAAATAGAAAGCTTGCAATCATTAACAGAATTCCACCGAAGAGCATTTGATAAGCAGTTAAAACCCAATTATCAAACTCCTTTTCCCATGCTTTGACAAGAAGTGTAGCAATCGCCCAACTAACAGCAGAGGCAAAGGCGAATAACGTTCCGATTTCATATTGAAGACTCATACCAAGGGTAATGAAGACACCGATAAAACCAATGCTAACTCCAAGCCATTGTAAAACTCTATATTTCGCTTTCGTAAAAAGGGTTGCAAACAGAACGACTAAAAAAGGATTCGTAAATGTTAAAATGGAAGATTCCCCTGCATTGATTGTTTTTAAGCTTAAAAATATACATCCCATCACCCCTGTGGTTTGAAACAGACCGACGATTATCACTTTCCCCCAAGCTTTATATGATTTCGGATGTACGCGCTGGAACAGTTTGACTAACGTGCCCATAACGATTCCAGCAAGCGTAAAACGAAAGGAAACGAATAAAATAGGTGATGAATAGGCAAGCCCCATCTTACCAATCGCAAAAGAAGAACCCATTAAACTAGTCGCTAATAAAACTAAGCCAGAGTAGAGCCATTTATTCATGTCGCTTCTCCATTCTCAAATTTTTTAACAAAAATGTATAGAAGGAATTAATAAGTTGAAAATTTTTAGATTATTTAGATTATAACAAATTTTAATATTGGATGAACCTTGAAATGAAGGCATGTTTTACAAACATCTTAGTATGATAGTTAAAAAGGGGGAAGCGTCATGGACAAAATTCTTTTTGAAGTTGATAGAAGTATGGCATTTATTACAATTAATCGACCAAACCAACTAAATTGCTTTGATTTAGAGACACTGCATCATTTGGAGAAAATAGTTCAGGAAGTAAAGAGTAATCCACATATTCGGGTTGTCGTAATAACCGGAGCTGGTGAGAAAGCATTCAGTGTAGGAGCGGATTTGAAAGAAAGAAAACAATTAAATGAGCAGCAGGTACGGAGTAATGTACAAAAAATTCGCGACCTTTTTACGCAAATAGAAGAATTGCCACAAGCGACGATTGCCGCTATAAATGGCTATGCCTTAGGTGGTGGACTTGAATTAGCACTCGCCTGTGATTTTCGTTTTGCGAGTAGAGATGCCATCTTCGGATTAACAGAGGTTAGTTGGGCGATCATACCAGGTGCTGGAGGAACACAAAGATTAGCACGATTAATTGGAATATCTAAAGCAAAAGAATTAATTCTTACAGCGCGAAAGATTGATGCAAGTACGGCTTTTGAACTGGGACTGTTAAATAAAGTCGTTGAACCGAAAGAGCTTCGCAACAGTGCGATTGAGTTGGCAGAAGAAATTTTGCGAAATGGTCCCCTTGCTGTTGTTCAAGCAAAATATGCTATAAATGGCGGGAACAATCTCGATTTGAAAACAGGTCTTGCCATTGAAGCAAATGCGTACGAGGCTATCATTCTAACTAAGGACCGAACAGAGGCACTTAAAGCTTTTAGTGAAGGGCGTCAACCTCAGTTTAAAGGAGAATAAATTTGTAGCAATAGGCAAAACCTAAAACACTGTTTTAGGTTTTGTTTTATGTCATTTATTGTGAAACTTTGGTTTCACAATAAATGAGCCAAAAACAATGGTATGAGAGGTGGAGGCAAAATGATAAGCTGGACTACTATTTCTACTGTAATGGCTCCAATTGTTTATTTCTTTTTTATCTACTCGTTTTTGGGATGGATGCTTGAGAATATTCATAGCTACATTACGAAAGGATTTTTCTTTAAAGATAATTTTTTTATTGGCCCTTTTAAACCGATGTATGGAGTTGCCCCCTTGTTATTGGTAGCGATGATAACCCCCTCGACCCACTGGACACATGTTATTTTTCTATGCTTATTTATTCCAACTTTTGTAGAGTACGTTACTGGAAGCCTATTTACAACTTTGTTTCATAAAAAGTGGTGGGATTATTCAACCAATAGCTTGAATTTTCAAGGCCATATTTGCTTGAGGTATTCAATTTATTGGCTGTTGCTATCATTATTTTGTGTATATTTTCTTCACCCTCTAATTGAAAGATCCTTTCTATTAGGAGAACAACTATTCAAAATCGTTTGGCCCGCTGTACTATTTTATTTTCTGATAGAGTTATTTTTTGCTGTAAGAAGGTATTATCTTAGCAAATATACGATCGAGACACTTGGATAACCCAGGTGTCTTTATTTTAAGAAATGATAAATTTCATTAATAGGGTTTCCCCTTCGTTTTTACGGCTTTAAGTTTATATACAATCGGTGTGTTGATTTCAGGAAAGTTTATTTTATTAAGTGTTGAGTTTTTTAAATTGAACATGAGAAATAGTGCTTCTGTATCCTTAACATAGAATAATCAAAGCCTTAGTTGATGTCTAAGGAGTTCCTGCCTTTTTGCTGGTGAAATTTGGAGGGAATGTGTGAAAATTATCATTGCTCGTTTATCATTCTAAATATATACTATTTGGACAATATATAATGAAACTTAGGGGAGACATACTGATGAATTTAAAATTAAAGCTTGGTCCAAAAATTAATTTAATTGTTTTAATTATGATGTTGTTTTTAGCTGTGGCTGTAGGAGGAGTAGTAGTCCAACAAGTAACAAAGGGAATTAAAGATTTTGCTTTAGAAAAGGCAAAGGGAGATTTAAATCTTGGTAAAAGCTATATTGATGCCAAATACCCAGGAGATTGGGAAATTAAAAATGGTGAGCTTTATAAAGGACAAACGCAAATTAGTGGGAATTTTGAGATTGTCGATGAAATAGGGGAACAAACTGGTGATACGGTAACGATTTTTCAAGGTGATACCCGCGTTGCTACGAATGTTTTGATAGACGGTCAACGGGCAGTTGGTACGCAAGTATCTGAAGAAGTTGCCAAAGCTGTATTGGAACAAAATAAGGATTTCTTCGGTGAAGCAAATGTAGTCGGTAATAACTATGTAACCGGATACACACCTATTCATGATAATAATGGTGACACGATTGGAATTTTTTATGTAGGAGCACCGCAGGATATTATTGATCATACACTTGTTGCGTTTATGAAAACATTTCTTATCGTTCTTGTCGTAATGATTGCTCTTTCTATTATTGTCGTTTATCTCTTCACAAGAGGATTAACGAAGAGATTATCAGCAATTTCGACTGCTTTGGATGCTGCGAAGCACGGTGATTTTACTATAGAAGTTCACGATGGGAAGAGCGATGAACTAAGTGCACTCGCTGACTGCTATAATTCAATGAAGAATAATTTGCGTGTGATGATTGAAAAGGTTATAACAAATTCTGAAAAAGTTGCTGCCTCATCTCAGGAGTTAACGGCGGGGGCAGAACAAACAACTGCTGCAACAGAACATATTACACAGATCATCCAAGACGTTGTTGAGGGAGCTGAAAAACAAGCAAGTAGCGTAGAGGAAAGTGCTCGTGCGATGGATGAGATAACGATTGGCATTAATAATCTAGCAGAGACATCCTCGCTCATCTCTGAATCTACTAAAACGACGAGGGGACATGCACAGCGCGGTGGAGCTTTAATTGATGAGACAGTCGCACAAATGGAAACAATCCACGAATCTGTTAACGCAAGCACTGAAGCGGTTAAACTATTAGATGAGCGTTCGAAACAAATAGGAGTTATTACCAATACGATTTCTGAAATTGCCAATCAAACCAATTTGTTAGCTTTAAATGCTGCGATAGAAGCCGCTCGTGCTGGTGAGCATGGGAAAGGCTTTGCTGTTGTTGCTGAAGAAGTGCAAAAGTTAGCTGTGCAAGCACAGCAATCTTCCACGCAAATTTCCGAACTGATTTATGCGATTAATAATGACATGATGGATGCGTTCAAATCAATGAATCAGGTGAATGCAGATGTTTCCCAAGGGCTGTCCATCGTTGAGAAAACAGAGGGCAGCTTCAAAGAGATCATGAAAGCGATGGAAGAGATGGAAATACAAATAACTGAAGCGGCAGCAACTGCAGAGCAAATGTCAGCAAGTTCCGAGGAGGTATCTGCCACGGCAGGCGGGATTTCAGAAATTGCTCAGCAATCGTTGCATCATACGCAATCGGTATCTGCTTCTACTGAGGAACAACTTGCATCTATGCAACAAATATTGTCGGCAGCGAATTCCTTAAATTCTATTGCTGAACAGCTTCAGGAAACTGTAGCAGAGTTTAAAATAGAAGGTTCGAATCAAGATTAAAAATATGGGAATTTAAGTGAACTCTATAATGGAGTTTGTCTGTAGTGTTTTTATACCGGGTCAGGGAATACATTAAACACAATTGTTGGGAAATTACAGGAAACTGTAAGAGAATTTAAAGTCTGAGGAATAGTCTTTGACTAATGCTATTGAAGAAACAGCCCATTTTTAAAAGCGGGCTGTTTCTTTAGTTTGCTTATATTTTCAGTACACCACCAGTGCTCGCATTGGTAACAAGCTTTGAATAGCGAGCAAGATAGCCTTTTTTCACTTTAGGCTCAAAGTCTTTCCAGTTTGATTTCCGTTTTGCAAATTCTTCATCAGAAATTTCCAAGGTGATTTTGCGGTTATTTAAATCAAGTTCGATTATATCCCCATCCTCGACAAAAGCAATTGGTCCACCTTCAGCGGCTTCTGGAGAAATATGGCCGATTGAAATTCCGCGAGAAGCACCAGAAAATCTTCCGTCTGTAATAAGTCCAACCTTTGCACCGAGTCCTCGACCAACAATTTGAGAGGTTGGTGCAAGCATCTCAGGCATTCCTGGTCCACCTTTTGGCCCCTCATAACGGATGACAACGACATCACCTTCTTTAACTTTTCCCGTGATGATGCCGGATAACGCCTCTTCTTGGGAATTAAAGCAAATGGCTGGTCCTCTGTGATAGCCACCAACTTCTTTGTCAACGGCACCAACTTTGATGACGGACCCTTCTGGAGCAAGATTCCCAAATAAAACAGCGAGACCACCCTTTTCGGAGTGTGGATTGTCTAATGGCCGAATGACATCCTTATCTAAAATATCACAGCCCGCTACATTTTCTTTTAGTGTTTTCCCAGTAACAGTTAAGCAATCTCCATTCATGGCCCCTGGTTTCTTTAAAACTTCATTAATAATTGCACTGACGCCACCAGCATTATGAACATCCTCAATATGATAATTCGATGCAGGAGCGATTTTGGCTAAATGGGGAACACGAGCAGCAATTTCATTAATACGTTCGAGTGAGTATTCGATTTCAGCTTCATGTGCTAATGCTAATGTGTGTAATACCGTATTCGTCGAACCACCCATGGCCATGTCTAATGCGAAGGCGTTATCGATTGCTTCAATCGTGACGATATCGCGCGGTTTAATATCATTCTCGATTAATGTCATTAATTGCTTCGCTGATTTCTTCACAAATTCCTTACGTTCCTCGGCAACCGCTAAAATAGTACCATTTCCCGGAAGAGCAAGACCGAGCCCTTCGGCTAAGCAATTCATTGAATTTGCTGTAAACATCCCTGAACATGAACCACATGAAGGACATGCGACTTGTTCAATTTCTGTTAATCTAGCTTCATCAATTTTCCCAGCTTGGAATGCCCCTACGCCTTCAAATACGGAGGTTAAATCGAGGGCATTCCCCTGACTATCGATTCCTGCTTTCATCGGTCCGCCGCTGACAACAATTGTAGGAATATTTACACGAAGAGCTGCCATTAACATCCCTGGTGTGATTTTGTCACAGTTCGGAATACAAACCATCCCATCGAACCAATGGGCAGAAACAACGGTTTCAACAGAGTCGGCAATGATCTCCCGACTAGGGAGTGAATAGCGCATCCCGATATGCCCCATTGCAATCCCATCATCAACGCCGATTGTATTCATTTCGAACGGTACTCCGCCAGCTTCGCGAATTGCCTCCTTGACAATTTTTCCAAACTCCTGTAAATGCACATGTCCTGGAACAATATCAATATATGAATTTACAACAGCAATAAATGGTTTATCAAAATCTTCCTCTTTTACACCAGCAGCTCGAAGCAAGCTTCGATGGGGTGCACGGTCAAATCCTCTTTTGATCATGTTACTTCGTAATTCTGCCAATTTTAGTCCCTCGCTTTCACAAACACTATAACACAAATTTTTAAACTTTTTCATATTTTATCATTATTCTAAGAAATAGGACAGAATTTTTGCTTTACTGCTTTTATTTAATAAAGATTTATGTAGTTTTTATAACTACTTATTGTTATTTGTTACATTTGTTATGTAGTGGTGAGTTTACAACATCCGGTTTTTAAGTTACAATAAAGAGGATTTTAAATGAAATGAGGTCTGTGAATGGGAAGGTTAGATAAATTTATGGAAGGGCTTGACCTTCAACATGAAATATCACTTACAGAAATTCCTGAGATTGATTTATATATGGATCAAGTGATTCAATTGTTCGAGAATCATTTTAAAGATGCAAAAAGAAATGAAGATGAGAAAATCTTAACAAAGACAATGATAAATAATTATGCGAAAGCAAAATTATTTTTTCCAATAAAAAATAAGAAGTATTCAAAGGAGCATTTATTATTAATCAGTCTTATTTACCAATTAAAAGGGTCATTATCGATCAATGATATCAAAGAGACTTTTCAGGGAATTAATAAAATGATAGTAGAAGAGGAAAGCTTCGAATTAGAACCTTTTTATAATAGTTATTTGCAGCTAAGTAAAGAAAACACGGAGCATTTTAAAAAGGATATTCAGGAGAGAGTAGCGGAGGTTGATAAGGAAGTAGCCAAACTTGAGACAGATAAAAGTGACTATTTGCGTAAAGTGATGCTGATTACTTCACTTGCTCATATCAGTAATTTGTATAGAAGGGCTGCTGAACAACTTGTTGATGAAATAATGGAAGAACAAGATGGAAAGAAGGAGATAAAATGAGCGAAACGCATACGTTTACGAAGGGCGAAGAAATTGCGAACGCAATTACCCATGGTATAGGGGCATTACTAAGTATAGTTGCCTTAGTGTTCTTGATAATCGAGTCTGTTGTTCATGGAGGCCCATGGCATATCGTAAGTTTTACATTATTCGGAAGTACGATGCTGCTTATGTATTTATGTTCTACAATGCTACACAGTTTACCATCAGGGAAGGCAAAGGACATTTTTGAAATATTTGATCATTCAGCCATTTATTTTTTTATAGCTGGAACGTATACACCTTTTTTATTTCTCGTTATTAAAGGTTGGCTTGGCTGGACTATTTTTGGCATTGTTTGGGGTCTAGCCCTTGCTGGTACTGTTTTTAAATCTTTTTTTGTGAAAAAATTTGTTCTTTATTCAACATTGTTGTATGTTCTGATGGGGTGGCTCATTGTTTTTGCTTGGCAGCCTTTAATGAATAACTTACCGCAAAATGCCATTCTTCTTCTCGTAATTGGCGGATTATTGTATACAATCGGTTCTGTGTTTTATGTATGGAGAGGGTTTAAATATCACCACACCCTCTGGCATGTTTTTGTGGTAGGGGGGAGCGTATCCCATTTCTTCTGTGTTTTTCTTTATCTTGTGTAAGCAACTTCAAGACTTGTCATTTTCTTTCCTTGGAGCTTTCCTTGTATAATGAAGAAGAATCTATATGTGGAGGAATAATTATGAAGTGCAAAATCAATAAAAATGCGGCAAAGGTACTAAAAGAGATGCTAGGAAGTGAAGAAGCTGAAGGAAAGATGATCCGTGTTTTTATTACTCATATGCATGGTGATCACGCCCATTATGATTTAAAGTTTGATACACCTACAGAACATGATGAGATTGTTAAAACGGATAAAGGGATCGATATTCTCCTTGATAAGCGGGAAGAATTTTTAGACGGAGTTTGGATTAAATACTTTTATGTTCCAGAACCGCAATTTGAAATCACTAATCCTTCAAAAGAGGGGCACGGACATCACCACCATTAAGCAAGGCAAATTGGTATAATGATACCATTTTTCTCTTGGAAGACAATAAACAGGTGACTAAAAATGTTGTGAAAAATGGTCCTCTTCTCGACTTTTTGCCATAATAGCGAATGCTCAAGTTTATATTTTTAGTAATAGAAAATGGCGCGAATCTGTTTTCAGATGTTGCACGCCATTTTTTCGTTTTATGTAGGTTACATCATTCAACTATGAAAAGTTAAAAATTTTCGACTTGAATGAAATGTTTATGTTAAGAAGAACTAGCAAGGTGTGCATTGTCCATGATTTTTATTCGGCCAGATGAAGCGAAATCATCTCAAAATTTGTCCGAATAGAAGCCCGATTTGACCGGAAGCAACAGGAAAATCTAGAAAAGAGTCCGAATAGAAGGTCGATTCGACCGGAAGCAACAGGAAAATCTAGAAAAGAGTCCGAATAGGAGCTTACCCCTAAAAGTTAGAGTTTTTATTATGCAGCTGATTGACTGGATTGAATTCGGTATTCAACCGGACTTAGTCCAGTCAATTTTTCTTTTGATCGTATATTGTTATACCAGTAAATATAATCTTCTATTTTTCTTTTTAAATCTTCATAGCTTACTAGTTTTTCCCCGTAATACATCTCTTGCTTTAAAATGCTAAAGAAATTCTCCA
>NZ_JARGEJ010000680.1:0-297 GCF_029211245.1 Robertmurraya sp. DFI.2.37
ATCGACTTATCGTAGGGAGGCGGCTTGAAGGACAATAGGTGCTAGGGGCCTGAAGCTGGACAGAGAAAAGCGGAAGCGGCTTGCTTATCTCCTTGCAAACTTCAGGTCCTCTCCCTACGATAAGTCAAACTCAATTCACTTTCGCTCATTGGTTTTCCTTTATCGAAAGAACAAGCCCTTCCAGTTTGATGTTCATAATGAACCTTTTGCATTTCTTTTTCGCTGTGTTTATGATATTTCCATTCCTGCCGTTGGAAATGACAGAATTGTTCCGCCTTTTCCAGATCCTTAAACACA
>NZ_JARGEJ010000681.1:0-297 GCF_029211245.1 Robertmurraya sp. DFI.2.37
GTTGAAGCAGCCATTCTTTTAGCAGCTTCTTACAATATTACCGAAGAGGATATTCGTCAAGGGTTGATAAAAGCATACTGGCCTGGAAGATTTGAAATCGTCTCCTCTGCCCCATTAATCGTCCTGGATGGAGCCCATAATGAAGAGGGGATTGAAACGCTAGTAGTGGAATTAAAGCGACGCTTTCCTGAACGAAAAAAAAGGCTGATTTTTGCTGCCCTTGGTGATAAAAAAGTAGATAATATGATTAAGAAGCTAGACTCGGTCTCCCAGATGATTACATTCGTGAGCTTTGAC
>NZ_JARGEJ010000682.1:0-297 GCF_029211245.1 Robertmurraya sp. DFI.2.37
TAAGCTTTCTTGATCCGCATGGACTTAGATTAGAAATAGTTGCACGAGCTTGTGGTGAGAAAAACACTTGGTCTTTTGGTGAAATAACTCCAGAAGTCGCAATAAAAGGGTTTGGAGGGGCGATATTGTTCTCTGCACAACCTAAAAAAACGGCTGAATTGTTAGAGAAGGAATTGGGCTTTGAACTTGTTGGGGAGGAAGGTGATACGGCTCGCTTTCAATCATCAGCAGACATTGGCAATATTATTGATCTGAAACTGACTTCAAACGGCCCTGGTCAAATGGGAGTAGGAACAG
>NZ_JARGEJ010000683.1:0-297 GCF_029211245.1 Robertmurraya sp. DFI.2.37
ATGCCGGTTGGCAGAATAAGATTTGGGTAAATTCGTGTATCTTTGCATAGAAAACGAATTTACCCAATTTTATTTCATGAAAAAATATATTTTAGACCTTGTGGTTACACAGAACATCAAATTGCATGCCAATTATGTTCTGATAAAATTGACTCATGCCAACCCATTGCCCGAGATGCTGCCGGGCCAGTTTGCTGAGATACGTATAGACGGTTCCAATACTACTTTTCTCCGCCGTCCTATTTCTATTAATTATGTGGATAAAACAACCAATGAAGTTTGGTTCCTGGTGCAATT
>NZ_JARGEJ010000684.1:0-297 GCF_029211245.1 Robertmurraya sp. DFI.2.37
TATTTAGCTTCTTTCGGAGTGGAAGCAGCCGTTACATACGAATTGCGTTTGCTGTGGATCATACAATTTTCAAACAAAGCGGTGGAAGGACCGAAAATAAAGTCTGTAGTACCATCGATATAACAATCCTTAAAATAAAGGCGGGTAAATTTAGCACCGGTATAAATAGTATCCTGATTACCCAAAATACGGCAATTGATAAATTTCAACCGGTCACCTTCCGTATGCAGAGCCACCGCCTGTCCCAACTGAGCCGCATTATTCTCAATAGTCAGATTCTTAAAAGTGATATCACTG
>NZ_JARGEJ010000685.1:0-297 GCF_029211245.1 Robertmurraya sp. DFI.2.37
TTATCTCCCGGAATTTCAAGCAGGCTGATTATGTGGAAAGGCAGTCAGGACTTTGTGAGCTGGCTTTGCATAATTTCCCTTTGTTGGGGTTGGGGCACATTCGGATACACAACCGGGACGGGGTATCCTATTTGCAGGAAATGCTTCCGGTAGATTGCTTGTTTTTAGACCCTGCCAGAAGAGACGGACACGGTGGAAAGACGGTTGCCATCTCTGATTGCGAGCCGGATGTTACTGTTTTGGAGCCTTTGCTGGTTGATAAGGCAAAGAAAGTGATGGTGAAATTATCGCCTATGC
>NZ_JARGEJ010000686.1:0-297 GCF_029211245.1 Robertmurraya sp. DFI.2.37
AAAAATTGTCGTGAAAACTAAAAATCTTGCAGTTCTTGTCTAAATAAATGATAGGAAAGAAACAATAGTATGGACAAATTTAAAAAAGATAGATAGCCATTACCCTTCAGGCTGATTAATAACGTTTGTCACATCATGAAAGCGAAGCCTTGGGAGGAGCGAAGTTACCATAGTTGGTAACGGGCAGAGGACAGGGCGAAGCCATGAAGAAAACGAGCGTTTGCGGGCAGTCTTTAGGATAGAAACTATCTTTATTTTACTGGAAAACCTTGAAATATTAAGCATAGTCAAATAGTT
>NZ_JARGEJ010000687.1:0-297 GCF_029211245.1 Robertmurraya sp. DFI.2.37
ACTTTCTTTAGTTCGAGTAGCGCTTCTGCTGCTTTCATCCCATTCATTTTTGGCATTTCGACATCAAGGAAAACGGCATCGGGCTGCAGCTTTATCGCCTTCATGATGGCTGCCTCCCCAGAGTCGGCTACTCCAACAATTTTTATGGAAGGAAAGGCGTTTAATAAATGTCCCAGCTCATCACGGCTGTAGGGTTCATCGTCAACAATAAGTGTGCGTATTATTCTATCCATTAATATTCCACCTTATCAGTTGGAAAGGAAAAAGAAATTTCCGTGCCGCCATCGATTTCACTTT
>NZ_JARGEJ010000688.1:0-296 GCF_029211245.1 Robertmurraya sp. DFI.2.37
ATGGGAACTTTCACGTCATTCGATTACAGGCTTCTTGTGACAGATGAACTGGTTGATGAAATTCTGGCTCTCGGTGACAAGGTGGAGATTACTTATCCGGAAAAGCTGAGAATAAAGCTACTTCAGAAAGTTGGACGTATCAGGAACAGGTATATAATTTAATTCTCATTATTGTATTATAGTTTATAGGGTGTCTAGTTCGACATTCCAATTTATTGATTAAAAGTTCAATTGTATATTCTTTAATTTGTTGATATTCATATAGTTTATGATACGTGTACAAGGGAAAAATACAA
>NZ_JARGEJ010000689.1:0-296 GCF_029211245.1 Robertmurraya sp. DFI.2.37
TATTCACCAAGAGGGGGATAATATAACTACCGAGCCTGCAAAATGGAAGCCATTGGATGGTTTTTCCTATAAAGCCGGGGAGCCCAATAATAGTGGTAATCTTCAGGCTTTCCGCCGTTGGGATTATGGGGGCATTGTTGGAATGAAGGCTGTTATTGCCGATCATTATACGATAAGTTTTGATTATAGGGTCGGAATAAAAAAGATACAGGCACAAAATGGTTTGCGGAATTCAACTTTCCAGTTCTCCGTAGGCTATCGTTTCTAAACTGATTTAATTAAACTGGCAATCTGTC
>NZ_JARGEJ010000069.1:0-21107 GCF_029211245.1 Robertmurraya sp. DFI.2.37
CAGAAATGGCCTAGTAGATGAGATTAAGAAGAGGTCAAAATACCTCAAAATAGGGAAAAACTTAAGAAAATCATTAAAAGGGGTTCGGAATGTGACCATTCCGAACCCCTTTTGTCGACAAACTGAAACCCTTGATATACAAGGGTTTTTCATTAATTATCCGATAGAACCTTCCATCTCGAACTTGATTAAACGGTTCATTTCAACAGCATATTCCATTGGAAGTTCTTTCGTAAATGGTTCAATGAAGCCCATTACGATCATTTCAGTTGCTTCTTCCTCAGAAATACCACGACTCATGAGGTAGAATAACTGCTCCTCAGAAACCTTTGAAACCTTTGCTTCATGCTCTAACGAAATGTTATCATTTAAGATTTCGTTATAAGGAATAGTATCTGAAGTAGATTTATTGTCGAGGATTAACGTATCACACTCAATATTAGAGCGTGCACCGTCAGCCTTACGTCCAAAATGGACAATTCCGCGATACGTTACTTTTCCGCCCTGTTTTGAAATGGATTTTGATACGATCGTTGAAGATGTATTTGGTGCTAAGTGCATCATTTTAGCACCAGCATCTTGGTGTTGACCTTTACCAGCAATCGCGATAGATAAAGTCATTCCACGAGCACCTTCACCTTTCAAAATAACAGCCGGATATTTCATTGTGAGTTTAGAACCAATGTTTCCATCAATCCATTCCATCGTTGCGTTTTCTTCACAAACTGCACGCTTTGTAACCAAGTTGTAAACGTTATTTGCCCAGTTTTGGATTGTTGTGTAACGGCAATAAGCGTCTTTTTTAATGATGATCTCAACAACAGCACTATGGAGTGAGTTTGTTGTATAAACAGGAGCCGTACACCCTTCTACATAATGTACATGTGCCCCTTCATCCACGATAATCAATGTACGCTCAAATTGTCCCATATTTTCAGAGTTAATACGGAAATAAGCTTGTAATGGAGTTTCCACTTTTACTCCCTTTGGTACATAAATGAATGAACCACCAGACCAAACTGCTGAATTTAATGCAGCAAATTTATTGTCCGTAGGTGGGATTACTTTCGCCCAATGCTCACGGAAAATATCTTCATTTTCTTTTAAAGCAGAGTCAGTATCTTTGAAGACAATTCCAAGCGCTTCAAGATCTTCTTGCATATTGTGGTAAACAACCTCTGACTCATACTGTGCTGAAACCCCAGCCAAATACTTTTGCTCTGCTTCAGGAATACCAAGCTTATCAAACGTTTGCTTAATTTCTTCAGGTACCTCATCCCAAGAGCGTTCTGTTTTTTCAGATGGTTTTACATAATAGGTAATCTCATCAAAGTTTAAAGAATTTAAATCTCCACCCCATTGAGGCATAGGCATGCTATAAAAGTGGTCTAGAGATTTTAAACGGAAATCGAGCATCCATTGAGGCTCTTCCTTCATTTTTGAAATTTCTTCAACAATCTCACGTGTAAGACCACGTTTTGATCGGAAGATGGAGACATCTTTGTCGGCAAAGCCGTATTTATAATCACCGATCTCAGGCGCTTTTTTAGCCATCGAAAGTCTTCCTCCTTTTATAAAGTGGAAAGGACCAAGTTGCGCCCTTTCACACCTCTTTTATTGTTCATCTTCCTTGAGTCCTTTTTCCATCGCCTTCCAAGCTAATGTTGCGCACTTGATTCGCGCTGGAAATTTAGCCACTCCTTGAAGTGCTTCGATATCGCCTAAATCGATATCTTCATCATATTCATTCCCTAACATCATATCCGAAAAAATCTTGGAGAGCCTTAAGGCATCCTCAATCGATTTCCCTTTTATAGCCTGTGTCATCATCGAAGCAGATGACATCGAAATCGAACAGCCTTCTCCTTCAAACTTTGCATCAATCACTTTTCCATCATTAACCTTTAAAGTTAATTGAATGCGATCGCCACATGTAGGGTTATTCATGTTAATTGTTAGGCTATCATCCTCTAAGATACCTTTATTACGAGGATTCTTATAATGGTCCATAATGACTTGTCGGTAGAGTTGATCAAGATTAGAAGACATCTGAAAAATACTCCTTTGTTTTGATAAGCCCTGCAACAAGCTTATCAATATCTTCTTCTGTGTTATACAGATAGAAGCTGGCACGGGCAGTTGCTGATGCTTTAAGCCATTTCATTAATGGTTGCGCACAATGATGGCCAGCGCGAACAGCAATCCCTTCCGCATCTAAAACGGTTGCTACATCGTGCGGATGCACATCTGCAATATTAAAGGTCACAAGACCAGCACGCTTATTCGGATCTAACGGTCCGTATATCGTCATTCCTTCTACTGCAGACATTTTTTCTAAGGCATAGGCTGCTAAGCGATGCTCATGGGCTTGAATATTCTCTAATCCAATCTCTGTTAGAAAATCAATCGCTGCACCTAAGCCAATCGCTCCAGCAATAATCGGTGTTCCTCCTTCAAACTTCCAAGGAAGCTCCTTCCAAGTAGAATCATACAGGTCAACGAAATCGATCATTTCCCCACCGAATTCAATTGGCTCCATATTTTCTAATAAATGCTTCTTCCCATAAAGTACTCCAATCCCAGTCGGGCCACACATTTTATGAGCCGAGAAACCTAAGAAGTCACAATCTAAATCTTGAACATCGACTTTCATATGTGGTGCTGCTTGAGCACCATCGACTACCATAACTGCTCCATTTTCATGGGCAATTTTCGCAATCTCCTTAATCGGATTCATAACTCCTAAAACATTCGAAACCATTGTCACAGAAACAATTTTCGTCTTGGAATTAACAATTTCTGATACATCCGCAAGTAAAATGGTTCCATCCTCTTGTAATGGCAAATATTTCAACGTAGCTCCTGTCGCTTTTGCAAGCTGTTGCCATGGAATGATATTACTATGATGTTCCATGTACGTGATGACAATTTCATCCCCCGGCTGTACATTCGCTTTACCAAAACTTGCTGCGACTGTATTTAACGCTGTTGTCGTTCCCCTAGTAAAAATTACTTCTTGAGTAGATTTAGCATTAATAAATTTTCTGACCTTTTCCCTTGCACCTTCATACCCATCTGTCGCTCTCGTTCCTAATGTATGCACACCACGATGAACATTCGAATTATATTCGCGATAATAGGTTTCAAGCGCCTCAATAACCTGAACCGGTTTTTGAGAAGTAGCTGCACTGTCTAAGTAAACAAGGGGGTTCCCATTGACTTCCTGATTGAGAATCGGAAAATATGAACGAACATCCGCGACATTCATTACTTTACTTTCCTTTCAATCACGGCACGAAGTTGATTTTTAACCCCTTCGATTGGTAATTCATTCACAACTGGTGCTAAGAACCCATGAATGATTAATCTTTCTGCTTCCGTCTTAGAAATTCCACGGCTCATTAAGTAATAAAGCTGAAGTGGATCGACACGTCCAACAGATGCAGCATGTCCTGCTGTCACATCATCCTCGTCGATAAGTAGAATTGGGTTCGCATCCCCACGAGCCCCTTCACTTAACATAAGAACACGAGATTCTTGCTCTGCATTTGACTTCGTAGCACCATGCTCAATTTTACCAATTCCGTTAAAAATAGAGCTTGCTTTATCCTTCATAACACCGTGCTTTAAAATATATCCTTCAGAATGTTTTCCGAAGTGAACAACTTTAGTTGTAAAGTTTTGAACCTGTTCCCCACGTCCAACAACAACCGTTTTTGTATCACCGAAGGAACCATCACCAACAAGGTTTGTTACATTCTCAGAAATCGTGTTACCGTCATTCATTAAGCCAAGTGCCCATTCGATTCGAGCATCTCTGCCTGCAACACCACGACGATTTACGTACGCGGTTGTTCCTTTAGCTAATGTATCAACTGCTCCATATTGTACTTTTGCATTTGTTCCAGCAATTACTTCTGTCACAATATTGAAGATACCTTTCGCTGAATCTACTGTAGAAATATAGTTTTCAACGTAAGTAATAGAGCTATTATCTTCTGCAACTACTAATACGTGGTTGAACATATTCGCTTCTTTTTCATCATGAATGAACACAGATTGAATTGGTGAAGTAAGTTCAACATTTTTCGGAACATATAAGAATGCTCCACCATTTAAGAACGCTGCATGAAGCGCGGTTAACTTATGCTCATCAACCTTGACTCCATCGTTCATGAAATACTGCTGTAAAAGGTCTCCATGCTCTCTAGCTGCGGTAAAGATATCAACAAAAATAACGCCTTTTTCTTGTAGTTCTTTCGATACAGAAAGAATGGAAGGACGATTATTTCGTTGAATGTATAAATTCTGATCTCCTGACTCAATGTCAACTAATGCTCGCACATCTTCTGGAAGATCATTTAATGAAGCGAAATCATCACTTTTCACAATATGCTTTTCAAATTGTGTAAAGTTCCATTTATCAATTTTTGTTTTATCAGGTCTAGGGAGAGGAAGTGTATCCACTTTCTCGAGTGCCTCTAGACGAAGAGTCGTTAACCAAGCTGGTTCTCCCATTTCCTGAGAGAAAGAGCTAACATACTCTTTATCAAATGGTAATTTTATTTCAGTAGTCATTGCGATCCTCCTAACACTTATGCTTCTTGCCCAACAGTTTCGTCTTCAATGCCAAGTTCTTTTTTGATCCAGTCATATCCTTCTGCTTCTAAACGCTGTGCAAGCTCAGGACCACCAGACTTAACAACGCGACCTTGCATCATTACATGGACGTGGTCAGGAGTGATGTAGTTCAATAGACGTTGATAGTGAGTGATGATTAAGCAGCCAAAATCAGGTTTGCGCATTTCGTTGATTCCTTTTGAAACAACTTTTAATGCATCGATATCAAGACCTGAGTCAATTTCGTCAAGAATCGCGATTTTTGGTTCAATCATCATCAATTGGAGAATTTCATTGCGCTTTTTCTCCCCACCAGAGAAGCCTTCGTTTAAATAACGTTGAGCCATATCTGGGTCCATTTCAAGGAATTCCATTTGTGAATCCATTTTGCGAATAAACTTCATTAACGAAATTTCATCGCCTTCTTCACGGCGAGCGTTAATAGCTGAACGCAAGAAGTCTGCGTTTGTAACACCACTGATTTCACTTGGGTATTGCATTGCTAGGAAAAGACCAGCTTTAGCACGCTCATCTACTTCCATTTCTAATACATCTTCCCCATCTAATGTGATGCTGCCTTGAGTTACTTCGTACTTTGGATGACCCATAATCGCAGATGATAAAGTAGATTTACCAGTCCCGTTTGGTCCCATGATTGCGTGGATTTCTCCACCCTTCACTTCAAGGTTTACCCCTTTTAATATCTCTTTACCCTCAATTGAAACATGAAGGTCTTTAATTGTTAAAGTAGATCCTGCCATAATAATACCTCCGTAATATAAAAAAAAGATTTTATCCTCGCTGGCCAAGGCCAATCGTTGATTCTCATTTTATTCTCATTACAATCTTATAACAAATGAAAAGTGTTAGCAACTCTTTAGCAGTGTTAAAACATAGCAAAATATATCATAAAAATTTCTATCAAGCCCCCACGTACACACTTCACGGTCTTCATACTAAGGGTTTAAGCGAAACTATTCTTAAAAAAATTTGTTCAATATATTTTTTCCTTAACCATCTCATGTATGTATTAATGCCTTAATTGAGAATGAACATCATTTTTAATTAGAACGGTAAGGAAACCTTCACCATATGAGTGAAGACAATTTTGGTGCTTTACCAAAACCTTTATTGAGGTGCAGCTCCTATCTTGAAGGAAATCCGCTCTAAAATTGTATTGTGTAGCAGTGAGAATAGCATGTGGACAGAATTTCTTTCTTTTCTCTCGTCGTCTTTGTCATCATGCACCTTCTTTGTGGACAAAATCACCTTCTTTTCACCCTTCTTTGTCCGCATGAATCCTCTTTGTGGACAAAGTTGCCTTCTTTTCGCTTCCACTTGTCCACCTGAACTTTTAATAAGGTCTTTTGACCTTTTCATGCACACCAGTTATCTTTATGGTAGAACTTTTGAATCATCCTAAACCATTTGTCCTGATGCTTTAACCTTATTTTACTTCAAATCAGCTCAAAATAAGATGCTTGTCCATATAACAATGGGAGTAACCCATGCATAAGACAAAAACCAGTGTAGCCAAAACACTGGTTTTTTGTTTTTCTTCCTTATTATATAATGATTGAAATCGTGCTGGCGACAAATTATCTTAATTGATTTCTAGTTAAATCTGCTACAAGACGCTGACTTTGGATGTATTCCTGTTCACGCCGTCTTTCAACCCGCATTCTCACTTCATGCTTTCGGCAATAGGTAGCATAGCATACGTTGTGAGCTCCGTGCATCGCTTTTTCCATTTCACTCGTATAATTCATCTGAAGTACCATCATTTTGGTTTCGCCCCCTTTTTCAGGGAGATACGAAAATAACTAATAATATCCTTCCTTTCGTGTTTTGTCACTTAAGGCAAGTGATTTACTACATTTTTAATGTTAGCACCACTCAGGTTTTAACTCAAAATGGAAAATCCAGCATATTTCCCTTTGAGCAGCAATATACAGGAATAAGCTTCGAAACTTGTTAACTTTTCTTACAATTTATCCAGTATCCTCGGAAATAAACGAGAACAGAAGTGCAAGATCCATCTTCATAACCATTAAAATACAAATTGAATTAACTGCCACATCACTGCTAAAAAGAAAGCTCTGGTATTATGAGGCGTCTGCTCTGCTAGACGTAGGTGCTGCGCCCGCTCAACTGCAAAAGAACAAAAACGCAAAGAGCCTTCGAAACAATCGGAAAGCTGATGATTGCTGCAATATGCCTTCTATATAGTTCTCCTTCGTGCTCACCGGCGCACATACGCTGCCTGTTAAACCTGCGGGTGCTAGCGTAGGTTGGAAAAATCCAATTTATCCATATTTTTTAAGTTTTCCTGCTTGCGCTAAACGCGATCGACAACAAGCAAGATTTCCAATTTCCTTGAGTGTGGACGATGAAAAACCAGTTCCAAAATGGAACTGGTTTCTCTCAATTATTCAGATACTGGAACAACTGCACCTTCATATTTTTCTAAAATAAAGTTTTGGATCTCTTCTGAACGAAGTACCTCAACAAGCTTTTTAATCGCTTCTTTATTTTCATCTCCACTGCGAACAGCAATGACGTTCACATACGGGGAATCACTTTCTTCAATTGCGATAGAATCTTCAATTGGATTTAATCCTGCATCGATTGCATAGTTAGAATTAATAAGAACAGCATCACCTTCATCGTTATTATATATTTGTGGTAGAAGTGAAGCTTCATATTCTGTATCAAATTGTAAGTTCTTCGGATTATCGACAATATCATCAATGGTTGCTGTTGTTTTTTCAACACCCTCTTTAAGAGTGATTAAACCCTCTTTTTCAAGTAGAGATAAAATACGACCATGATCTGGAACAGAGCTACTAATAATAATATGTGCCTCATCAGGTAAAGCATCTAAGCTATCATATTTCTTTGAATACACACCGATAGGTTCGATATGGATTCCACCTGCATTAACAAAATCATAGCCATGCTCTTCCATTTGTGCATTCAAATAAGGAATATGTTGGAAATAATTCGCATCTAAGTCTCCACCCGCTAATGCTTGGTTAGGAAGAACATAATCTTGGAACGTTTCGATTTGGAGTTCAATTCCTTCTTCAGCTAACATTGGCTTCGCTTCTTCTAAAATTTCAGCATGTGGAACATTTGATGCTCCCACAACAAGCGTAGTTGTTTCTTCAGTTTCAGTTGCAGATCCTTCTCCATCCGCATTACCGTCATCTGCAGTATCATTATTCGTGCTCCCGCATGCAGCTAAAAATAAAATTAGTGCAAAAGATGCAATAGTTAACCATTTTTTCATAATAAACACTCCTATCGTTTATCTAATTTATTTGTTATGAAATCTCCAATAAATTGGATGATAAATACAATGATTAAAATAATAATCGTTGCCATTAATGTAACATCACTTCTAGAACGTTGGAATCCTTCTAAGTAAGCAAGGTTTCCTAGTCCACCAGCTCCGATAACTCCAGCCATTGCTGTATAGCCAACTAGAGCAATCGCAGTCACCGTAATACCAGAAACGAGCGCAGGCATTGATTCAGGCAGCAGCACCTTCCAAATAATCGTGCTCGTTTTAGCTCCCATCGATCGTGCCGCTTCAATAACTCCTTTATCAATTTCTCTTAAGCCAATTTCAACCATTCTTGCGTAAAAGGGTGCCGCTCCAACAATTAATGCTGGTAATGCTGCGTTTTCCCCAATCATTGTTCCAAGTAAGAACTTCGTAAATGGGATAAGGAGAACAATCAAAATAATAAAAGGAATCGATCTAAACACATTAACAAACGCACTTATAATTTTATTCACAAAAGCATTTTCCCAAATATTCCCCTTGGCTGTTAAAAAAAGTAATAAACCTAGTATAATACCGATAATAAAGGTTGCGACTACTGAAATTCCCGTCATATACAGCGTTTCTTCTGTTGCTTCCCACATTTTATCCCATTTCACATTTGGAAAGAGCTCATTTATCATGTTTTATCACCTCTACTCCAACCTGCTGGGACTTAATAAAATCAACCGCTTTTGAAATTTCTGAACCATCTCCGTCAATATGGATGAACAATGTGCCATATGAGCCGTTTTGCGTTTGCGAAATCTTTCCTTGCAAAATATTAACGGTCACTTCGAAATTACGAATAAGATTTGTAATTAGCGGCTGTTCTGCAGATTCTCCAACAAACCCTAATTGGATGACCGTACCTTGAGGGTAACGCTCAAGTAAATGCTCAATCGTTTCTTTCGTTTCTTCTGGTTCCGTCACCTGCGATACAAATCGCTTGGTAATTTTTTGCTGTGGATTTTTAAATACTTCTAATACTTTCCCGGTCTCAACCACTTTTCCATCTTCCATAACAGCCACCCGGTGACAAATCTTGCGAATAACATGCATTTCATGAGTAATAAGAACAATCGTTAAACCTAAGCGTTTATTAATATCGACCAAAAGCTCTAAAATAGAATCTGTTGTTTGTGGATCGAGTGCAGAAGTCGCTTCATCACAAAGCAGCACTTTAGGATTGTTCGCCAATGCCCGTGCAATTCCCACCCTTTGCTTTTGACCACCACTTAGCTGCGAAGGATAGGCATCCTCTCGACCTTCAAGGCCAACAAGCTTAATCAGTTCATCCACCCGTTTAAGTCTGACGTTTTTGGGAATACCGGCAATTTCCAATGGGAAAGCAATATTCTCACGAACTGTCCTAGACCAAAGTAAGTTAAAATGCTGGAAAATCATACTGATTTCTTGACGAGCTTTGCGCAGTTCTTGGCCTTTAATTTGCGACACTTGTTTATCAGCAACAGTGACAGAGCCTGCCGTTGGAATTTCCAAGCCGTTAAGCATTCTTATTAGTGTACTTTTACCTGCACCGCTGTAACCAATTACACCAAAGATTTCACCTGCATTTATATGGATGCTGACATCATCAACAGCTACAACTTTTCCTTTGAGAGAAGAGTACACTTTTTTCACATTTTGTATGGAAATCAAATATTATTCACCTACTTTTAAATCCTATTATTCTTATGAGATAACCAAGTTTTACAAGCAATGCCAATTATGCCATTCATAGCTTTCACTCATAAGCCTTTTTCATTCATAAGAACATGTTGCTTCAACATGGAAATAATTCTCGTCTCCAAACTACATAAAAAGGCCTTCCTGCAGACAAGCAGAAAGGCATGCGTTATAAAATGTCCTTTCTCTCATCTATCAAAGCAATGCTTTGTGTGAATTGGCACCATTTCAATCACTTGACGGTTGCCGGGCTTCATCGGGCACATCCCTCCACCTCTCTTGATAAGAGCACATTATTAAATTAAATTCCATGGTCGAATATGGGTGTTATCATATCATGGATAAACTAACATGTCAATGAAAATATGAATCACTTCAACCCAATTCACATAATTTTATTAAGCCAAAAAAGTTAGAACTTTAAGTAAGATGGAATGTAAACTCTTTCTGTATCTATATCCAAAACGAAGTCACCCTCAATTTCCTTTGAATATGGGATGACATCAAAATTATTGAGTCTGCAAAAAAGACTTGGAAAATCTCGATCATAAATAGAGTGTTTTTTTGCCTGGCGAAACATTTCCTTCAATTTCCTCTTAGTATATTTTTTACCTATAAGTAAAGCCTTCACATAAAAACCATCGATTTCAATCATCATCATGACTGGTTGCTAACCAATCGATATAGCTATTTATTTCTAACAATTACTTTCAATTTATACTTTACGCATTTGTCGTTAAAGAGCTTTGACCTGTGGCTGCTTCAATTGCTTGTTCCAAATCTTCAATTAAGTCCTCTACATTTTCAATTCCTACTGAAAGACGAATTAAATCCTCAGAAACGCCTGCTGCTTCTAACCCTGCCGAATCAAGCTGTTGATGGGTCGTGCTTGCTGGATGAATGATTAAACTTTTTGCATCTCCAACATTGGCCACATGTGCCCAAAGCTGCAAATGATTAATTAATTTTGCACCTGCTTTTCTTCCACCTGCAATTCCGAACACTGCGACTGCACCAGCCCCTTTCGGCAGGTACTTTGCGACAAGTTCTTGATCTGAATGCTCTTTATCCCCAGGATAAGAAATCCACGTTACTGCTGGATGGTTGCGCAAATACTCAATAATTTTCTTTGTATTGGCGACATGTTCTTTCATTCTCACATGCAAAGTTTCCAGTCCTAAAACAAATTGAAATGCATTTTGTGGACTTAGGGCTGGGCCCATATCTCTTAGTAACTGAACCCGTGCTTTCGTAATATAGGCAGCTGGACCAAGCGCTTCACTGTAGACAAGATTATGATAGCTTGGATCTGGTTCGATAAAACCAGGGAACTTCTTAGAGTGCCAATCAAAATTCCCTCCATCTACAATAATTCCTCCCAGAGTCGTGCCATTTCCAACAAGCCATTTCGTTGCCGAATGGAGAACAATATCTGCACCATGCTCAATCGGTCTGCACAGATAAGGGGTAGCAAAAGTGTTATCAATGATAAGAGGAATTCCATTTTCATGGGCAATCTTTGCAACTGCTTCAATATCAAGGACCCGCAAACTTGGGTTTCCTATTGTTTCAGCGAAAATACATTTGGTTTTATCTGTAATCACTGCTCTAAAATTATCTGGTTCGGTTGCATCAACAAACTTCACATTGATTCCATATTTCGGGAGTGTGACCGCAAATAAATTGTACGTACCACCATAAAGATTCCCTGCAGCAACAATTTCATCCCCTGCACCGGCAATGTTCAGAATCGACAATGTAATGGCTGCCATTCCGCTAGAAACAGCAAGTGCGCCAACTCCTCCTTCAAGGAGATTAACTCGTTCTTCAAAAACAGTGATCGTTGGATTGTGGATACGTGTATAAATATATCCTGGTTCTTTTAACGCAAAAAGATCAGCAGCATGTTCCGTATTTTGAAACTGATAAGCATTATTTTGAAAAATCGGTACTGCTCGAGCACCTGTTGTCGGATCAGGCGACAATCCTCCGTGCACTCCTAATGTCTCTAATCGATACTTTTTCCCACTCATCGCAACCTCTCCTTATCATTTACAACTGAATGACTTGCATAAATACAAAAAACCCTTCTTTCTAAGAAGAGGGCATACTTCCTGTACTCTCCTTATCTTTCAGAATAAATCTGCTGGAATTAGCACCGTGCTAGTAAATACCGGTTGCTGGGCTTCAAAGGGCCAGTCCCTCCACCACTCTTGATAAGAACTATTTATTTTACCGTGATAGTATCATAGTTTTTCAGACTAAGTCAATTGATTTTTTAGAAATTTCTGTTTTCTCCACTGTATAATTTGGAATAGCTAGATGAAATAAAGACTCTAGTAGTAAGGACGCTCTCATGCTCCCCCGCCATTGCACTTCTTGCGCTACGATGGCTTTTCTCAGCTTTCGTTTTCCTGTTAGGATAGCTTCTATTGCCTGTTTATTCCCTACAATCGAAACATCTACACTATCCTTTTTAAGCCCGCTCACCTGTAACATGCCATTGTCAATTTGTAAACTGACTTGTTCATCGTCTGCTAGTAATTGTACAGATAAAATCGTCTTATTTAACAAAGGGGTTAAATGGCCTCTTTTATTCACTTCGTCTACCATTATGCGGAGCAATTCTAACAATTTAAGCCCTCCTACATCTTCTTTACAGAACTATTTCGATTTTTAGTAGGAAAACCCCTTTAATATTGTTTCGACAAATACCATCAATTTAGAGACAATTGGCAGTGCTGACAATGTGTCGAGGCATTGTTTTCCATACGTTTTTCACGTGAAAATTTCCCGAGAAATATGTTGCTTATTGCGATTGCGCCGAATTTGCTGTCGAAGCACTCGTTGGTCGATTAATGCTTTTAAAAACAATAAGGAAATATATAGATCCAACAAGATAGAGAAACGCTGTAATCGTAAAGACCATTGCATAGCCCCAATACGCACCATATATGATAACAATTCCAGTCGAGACAGGTCCCATCACGGCCCATCCAAAATTAAATACCATTTGATTTATAGAATTCGCTAATCCTTTCACAGAATCATTGACCTTCGACATCATGAGCGATGTTTGAATTGGATTTCCTGCGTTCATTAATGCCTGACGAAATAGAAAGCCGATTGCTGCTAATGTTAGATTTTCAGTGTAGGCTGTAAGCAACAGAAAAGGCAATGATGATAATTGCAGAATGACCACCGCTTTTACCTCTCCAAACTTTTTAACCATCAGCGGCCCGATAATCATCGCGATGGCGGTAGCTGCTTGACCTAGTGAAATGATAATACCGATGATCGAATTTGAAGCCATAAATCTATCTGCAAAATATAAGTTCAAATATGGAATAACAAGACCTGCTCCAATCCCGATAATTAATTGCGCTATCGCAAAAAGGAGGATGATTTTAAAGCCTTCTCGTTGTTGCTGCATCTTCTCTTTTAAAGGGATTTTTTTCTCTTTTTTAATTTCTCGTGTTTCTTTAAACTTTACGATTGGAATGAATGAAAAGAAATAAAATAGGCCTGCTAAAATAAGTGTTAATCTAATGCTCATAAGCGGAGATAGAAACAATGAAAAAAGATCAGTAAAGATTCCCCCAAACAGATTTCCAATGACGCTTGAACCTGTCATTACCGCTGAATAGATGCTAAAAAGATGAACTCGTTGAAAGGATTTGGAATTCTCTGCAAGCCATGGTATCGATGAAACTTGAATAAAAGCCATCGTTAATCCGGTAACGAAAGCTAACATGAGCAGCAGGCTTTGGGCTTCGAAAACCCCTCTTAGCACTAAAACCATTCCAGTGAGAATACTGCCCACTAGCATGACCTTTTTACGGCCAAGACGATCACTTATCATTCCAGCTGGGACTAGAATCAGCGCGGTTGCTAATGATGTCAAAGAAATAACTTGGCCATTTACTTGTTCTCCATAACCAAGTTCACGAATGTAAAAATTATAAATGACCATAAAAATACCAAACCCAATTTGAGCAAAAACATTAGCTAAAATCGCGAGTTTAATATTATGATTGTAGCTTTTAATTTGTGAAGACCACTCTTGAAAAAAGGGCATATGATGCTACTCCTTTAGCTTATTTCGCATTCCTAAATATCATAATCCTTGCCAACATAAAAGTAAACAAAAAATTGCAAAATTAAAAACAGTGTGTCAAAAAGGGGGCTGCCTTTCGTCACACTGTTTTTCGCTCATAGCTTTAAACCGTTTCTTTAATTAGTTCATACAAATAAGGTACTGAATGAAAAGCGTAAACCTTTTTCATAATGCGCGACTCATTAAAGAGCAATAAACATGGTACACTTTCAACCTCCCACTCTAAAGCAAAATTAGGAATATAATTCAAATCACATTTTCCCCAAGTTTCATTTGGAAATAGTTTCTCCACAATTTCTAGCATTTTTCCTGCCACCTGACAGGTACCACATAAAGGCGTATATAAGTAAAGAAAAAAAACATTCTCTTGCTCCATCAAATTGAGTATATCTTGTGCACTCAAATCTTTCATATTTCCCTTGCTCCCTTACATATTTAATCGCCCTAATATAAATAAGGTGAATATAAATATTTATTGATACTTATATCATAACATGAAAAGAGACTCTTCTTGAAAGATGTAATAGAAGAGTCTCAAAGAAAACTTAATCTCTGCACCTTAACCCCAATAGGGCTCATAATGTGTAAAAAGACTAAAGTTTGATTATTAAATTTCTACACTTTAGGCTCTAAGTGCTTCTTTTCTGTTTCTGCAATATATACAGCACACGCTGCATCACCTGTTATATTAACAGCTGTACGTGTCATATCTAACAAGCGGTCAATGCCAATAATAAGGGCAATACCTTCTGCTGGTAATCCAACAGAGCTTAATACCATGGCAAGCATGATGAGACCGACACCAGGAACACCTGCAGTTCCAACACTTGCTAGCACTGCTGTCAAAATAACGGTAATAATTTGCACAATGGTTAATTCTATCCCGTATACTTGTGCAATAAATATGGTTGCGACCCCTTGCATGATTGCTGTACCATCCATATTGATCGTCGCCCCTAATGGTTGAACAAAGCTGCTAATCGATTCGGGTACTCTTAGATTTGTTTGAGCAGTTTTCATTGAAACAGGTAATGTAGCATTACTACTTGATGTACTGAAGCCTACCGTCATGGCTGGGAAAAAACCTGTAAAAAATTGAACAGGATTGCGTTTTGCTAAAAATAATACGGTGCCTCCGTAAGTAAAAACGGAATGAATTAAAAGGGCCCCTAATACGACGACAAAATATAATCCCATTGCTTTAAATGCTGCAAAACCTTGGCTCCCAATCGCTGATGCAATCAGCCCAAAAGTGCCATACGGTGCTGTTTTCATAACAAGATTAACGAGATACATCATGATCTCATTTCCTTGTTCCATTAAATTTAAAACCCCTTTAGTTTTATCCCCTAGAACAGTGAGTGCAAAACCTATGAATACTGAAAAGACAATGATTTGAAGCATCTCTCCTTCAGCCATTGCAGCTACAGGATTCGAAGGGATCATTTTTAATAATGTGTCGATAAATGGCGGTGCCTTAGCATCTACAAACTGTTTCCCTTCACTTTCAGCAATAGACAGATCAAAACCGCCACCTGCCCCAGGTTGAACAACAAGAGCTAGCATGATCCCAATGGTTAACGCAATCGCTGTCGTACAAAGAAAGTAACTAATCGCTTTAAAGCCGATTCTTCCAAGTTTTTTTGGATCTCCTAACCCTGTTACGCCTAAGACAATTGAAAAAAAGACAATTGGTACAACAAGCATTTTAATCAAATTAATGAATATAGTTCCTAACGGTCCAAATAAATACGTATCGATAAACTTGAATATTTCCGAACCCAAAAGATTTACTACTAATCCAACAATTGCTCCTAGACCTAAACCGATTAAAATTTTTTTAGTTTGCGACATAAATGACCTCCTTGAAATAAGTTTCTTGAATCAATCTCATTTTCCGTTCTAGACGAATATTTAGGTAATACTAAGTTATTCGTTGAGTATAAAATTGATTCGATTACTACTAGAAAAAGGATGCTGAAGGATATTATGGAAGCATTGCATTTGGAGAAAATAAAAATCACGAAAGAGGATGATTCGTGATCAACTGCTCATCAATTCTCTCTCCTAATGCTTACGGGGTTAGCTGTCGGATTCGGATGAAGAGTAATACCCTACCTTTTAATAAAAAAGGATTCACCCCAAGTGCAAAATGCACAAATTGGTTCCCCCGCTTTCCTATATGGAAACTCAGCAAAACAGTGTGTTCTTATTACATACTCATCATTTTTAACAAAAACACTCAATTATTTTAATATAGCAAATTCTGTTTTGTAAATACATTTTATAGCAAAATAATATATCCAACTTTAATTTTAATAGAGTAAACATAATTATTTTGAAATTGGACAAACTTAAATTCTTCACGATGATTTTTGCTCGAAATACTTTCAATTAAATACTTTTGAATATTTATTGAATGACAAAAATATAGTTATTTTCTTTTTAATTGAAATTTCCCACTATAACATTTACAAAACCTTTACAAATCATTAACGTTCAATTTACAAAGTATCGATATTCTTTACATTGGGACAAAATAAAGGCAACTGAAAGTCAGATAACTTTTTGGGGGTATAAGATTGGGATACAAAATAAAAATGGCAAGATTGATGCTCTGCTTTGCCTTATTATTATCTGCATGCGGGGTAAAAAAAGAAGAAAAAATGGGAGACTCTGCTCACCATGCACATACATTATCAATTTCAGGTTCTACCTCAGTTGGACCACTAGCTGAGAAATTAGCTGAAAAATATGAGGAAATAGATGATATTAAGATAGAAATAAATCAGATAGGTTCGTCTGCTGGTATTACAAATGCCATCAATGATGTCTCAGAAATTGGCATGTCATCTCGAGAATTGAAGGAAGAAGAGAAAGCACGTTTACAAGAAACTATCATCGCCTATGATGGGATAGTCGTAGTCACTCATCCAAGTAACAAAGTGAAAGATTTGACAACCGAACAGATAAAAGACATTTTCACCGGAAAAATTACCAATTGGAAGGATCTTGGGGGAGATGACTTGGAGATTGTCGTCGTCTCCCGTGAGGATGGTTCAGGCTCCCGTGATGCCTTTCAAGAAATTGTTGGCTATTCTTCAGGAGAATTAATCAAAAACGCTATAGTGGCAAGTGGAAATGGGAATATTAAAACTACCGTGGCAACCAATAAACACGCAGTTGGATTTATTTCATTTGAGTATATAGATGAATCTGTATCTACACTGAATGTTAATGGAGTGGAGGCAACTGCAGAAAATGTCCTTGCTCAAAAATACAGCTTAGCTCGCCCATTCTTATTTGTCCATAAAGAAGAGAGTCTTACAGAAGAAGGTCAAAAATTTATTGATTATATCTTAAGTTCAGAAGGGCAAAAGATTGCTGCGGAGACAGGAGCGATCCCCGTAAAATAAGAAACGTTCATTTCGGATAAGCAATATTGGAGGTCAAAGGGATGACAAGCCAACCGTTAAAAAAAGAAACAGAAAAAATCGGAAAGTCCAACAAAAGAAAATATAGGTTGGAAAAATTTTCAGGGAATTTATTCTTGTTTTGTGCACTTCTTTCTGTCATTAGTTTATTACTGATTATAGGATTTGTATTTTATAAAGGTGCCCACCCATTTATTGCAGAAGGTTATCGCTTTTTGGATTTTCTATTTGGAAGCGACTGGGTTCCGAGCGAAGATAAATTCGGCATTCTCCCCATGATTGTAGCTTCTTTATATGCAACCATTGGTGCCTTAATCATTGGTGTACCTATCGGCTTACTAACAGCCATTTTTTTAGCAGAAATTGCACCAAAAAGTATAGCTAAAATCATCTCACCGGCCGTACAGCTTTTAGCTGGAATCCCTTCCGTTTTATATGGAGTTTTTGGACTTGCTATCATTGTTCCTTTTTTGCAAAACCATTTAGGGTTAATTAAAGGTCAAAGCTTAATTGCGGTAATTCTTGTTCTAGCGATTATGATGCTACCTACAGTTGTTACTGTTGCAGAAACATCAATACGAGCAGTACCCAAAACTTACAGAGAAGGCTCTTTAGCTTTAGGTGCTTCCCCTATAGGGACCATCTTTAAAGTTGTTGTACCAGCAGCAAGGTCTGGCATCATGACTGCAATTGTTCTTGGAATGGGTAGAGCAATAGGTGAAACAATGGCAGTTATATTAGTTGCAGGTAATAGCTTAATTATACCAACCAGTTTAACAGACAGTGTCCGTCCACTAACGACCAATATTGCCTTAGAAATGGGTTATGCTTTTGGAACGCATCAAGAGATGTTATTTGCAACAGGAATTGTTTTGTTCTCATTTATTCTAATCTTGAATTTTACATTGGCTAGAATTAGCTCGAAAGGTGGAAATTAAGTTGAGAAAGCTGAAGGACAACATATTACTTACTCTGCTTTGGTTTGCAGCTTTCTTAACAGTTGCAGTACTTGTTACAATTGTCGGTTACATCTTTTATAAAGGCATTGGTTTGATTAGCTTTAATTTTATATTTGGAGATTACTCTCCATCAGGTGATGGTGGAATATGGCCAATGATCGTCACAACAATATATACAATTGCCATCTCTCTTATCATTGCGACACCTATTGGAATTCTTTCTGCAGTATACCTGCAGGAATATGCCAAACAAGGCAAATTAGTTCGATTAATCCGGTTTGCAACAGAAAGCTTAACAGGCATTCCGTCTATAATATATGGATTATTCGGCGCTGTATTTTTTGTCACCACGCTGAAATTAGGTATGTCTATCATTGCTGCATCATTAACCTTAACAATTATTGTATTACCAGTAATTATTCGGACAACAGAAGAATCGTTAAAGACAGTCCCTCGAACATACCGTGAAGGCTCACTCGCATTAGGTACAACTAAACTTCAAACATTATACAAGGTCATTTTGCCAAGTGCTATGCCCGGTATATTATCTGGACTCATTCTTTCGATGGGAAGAATTATCGGAGAATCCGCTGCTATCTTTTTAACAGCCGGAACCGTTGCTGCAATGCCTTCGAGCATTTTCTCATCTGCGAGAACATTGACGGTTCACTCTTTTTTAGTGACCCAAGAAGCTGGAGATATTGAACTTGCTGCAGCGATTGGAATTGTTCTCATTGTGATTATTTTAATTCTTAATTTCTCAGCGACATTCATATCGAAGAAATTAAATAAGGCCGACTATTAAAAAGAGGTGAGGTACTTGAATACGACATTTGTGGAGAGAAAACAATTAAGCGAAGAAATAACCGCAGATAGTACCCTTAAGAAACAAACGAAAATTAGTGTAAAAGACTTAAACTTATTTTATGGAGACAAGCAAGCACTATATGATGTATCAATTGATATTAAAGAAAAAGAGGTAACTGCTTTAATCGGCCCTTCTGGATGTGGAAAATCAACGTTTTTGCGCACATTAAATCGTATGAATGACCTGATTGACAGTGTAAAGATCAACGGAGAAATCATCATTGACGGTGATGACATTTATCGCTCAAATGATGTAATTAAACTGCGTACAAAAGTTGGAATGGTTTTTCAAAAGCCTAATCTATTTCCAATGAGCATTTTTGATAATGTTGCGTATGGTCCACGTATGCAAGGGATCAAAAATAAATCGAAGTTAAATAAGATTGTTGAAGAAAGCTTACGTGGTGCAGCGATTTGGGATGAAGTTAAGGACCGGCTGAAAAGTTCTGCACTTGGAATTTCAGGTGGTCAGCAACAAAGGGTTTGTATAGCAAGAGCGATCGCCATGAAACCAGATATCATCTTAATGGATGAACCAACATCTGCATTAGATCCCATTTCCACGTTAAAAGTTGAAGAATTAATCACAACAATGAAAAATGACTATACGATTGTTATTGTTACTCACAATATGCAACAGGCAGCACGTGTATCAGATCGGACTGCTTTTTTCTTAAGTGGAGAAATTATTGAGTTTGATGAGACAAGTAAGATTTTTTCAGTGCCAAATGACCAAAGAACCGAGGATTATGTGACTGGTCGATTTGGATAAGGGGAGGCAAAATAATGGTCGTTCGTGAAAATTTTGAAAACAGCCTGCAAGAATTGCAAACAAAGATGACAGAAATGGGAGAATTGGCAATATTGTCATTAGAAAAAGCTTTTAGCGCTTTTCAAACACAGGATATCGAATTAGCTTTAAGAGTCATTGAAGAGGATAATGAAATTGATGATCTCGAAGAAGAAATTAATCAAATCGCCATTTGGCTTACTGTTAAAGAACAACCAGTGGCAAGAGATTTACGTAAAATTATTGGAGCTATAAAAATTTCCTCAGAGATAGAAAGGATTGCTGACTTTGGAGTAAATATTGCTAAGTCTGCCATAAAAATAGGCAGTGGGCATTCTTTAATCTCATTGACACAACTTGAATCAATGAAGGATGCATGCATAAATATGTTGCAAAAGGCTCTGCAATCATTTATTGATGAGAATATTGTACTGGCAAAAGAAGTTGGTGATATGGATGATGTGGTCGACGATTTCAGCAATGAAACGTACAAGAAATTAACCACTTATTTAAGTGAGCATCCTGAAGAAACAAATCAGCTCGTACAATTATTATTTATCAATCGTTATCTCGAAAGAACTGCTGATCATATTACCAATATTGCTGAAAGTGCAGCATATCTTATAAAAGGCCGTAGGTACGATCTGAATTGACAAATAAAGAGAGGATGCATATATATTTGCCCCTCTCTTATTTCAATTTAAATATCTATAACTGTCAAGTTAAGTTGATTTATACTTGCGCCACTATATGCTAAAAAACGAACCGTCATTTGGTTTTAGAAGAATTTCAAATAGGAAATGTAAACATAAATACATTCAGAGTGTCGACAAAAGCCATCGAGAGGCAACCTCGCGATGGCTTTTGTCATTTTTGGATAGTTGGCTGTAATAATCCGTTGATTTGCGCTCCGGGCACTTGCTTTCCGCGGGGCAGGCGGTGAGCTTCTTCAGAGCTGTCGCTCCGGCGGGAAAAGCGGGAAAGTCGAGACCCTGGACTAAGCGCAACAAGGGAAGCGGCTCGGCTCGGCCCCGGAAAGCGCCACCCTTCGTTATAATCAACCTATACTATCTATCATAATTTTATTTTAGAAGAAAAAGACTGTAGGCAAACTGAAATCCTTCGAGTTTGTCTACAGTCTGCATAAATAAATTCAAATGCTTTTTTATCAACTTGAGGGAGTGTAATATTAACTGTGTAAGTGAGGAATGCGTACGATTCCTTACTCACACAGTTTTTTATTTGATAGAATCATAAGTATAAAGCTAAAGGAGTGATTTCGGTGGGGAAATTGAAAAGAGAT
>NZ_JARGEJ010000690.1:0-296 GCF_029211245.1 Robertmurraya sp. DFI.2.37
CCTACACCTCTACCCTTAACAGTTTCATGCGTTTCATGGAGGGAAGGGACATACCGCCCTGTGATATGGATTCCGACCTGATGATCGCATACGAGGCGTGGCTGAAATCAGGCGGGGTTTCCATGAATACCATCTCTTTTTACATGCGCAACCTGCGGGCGGTATATAACCGTGCCGTGGAGAAAGAACTCGTTATCCAGCGTTTCCCCTTCAGACATGTCTATACGGGAGTCGAGAGAACGACGAAGCGGGCCGTTCCCCTGCGTGCGATAAAACAGCTCATGACATTGGACCTG
>NZ_JARGEJ010000691.1:0-296 GCF_029211245.1 Robertmurraya sp. DFI.2.37
ATTTATTAGAGGAAACTTATCCTTCAGAAGCCCTTACTTTAAATGCTCTCGCGGTACACTACCTTGCTACCGATAGAAAAATAGATTGTGTTTTAACAACTTTCGCTTCTAATTTTTATTGAAGTAACTGTCCAACAAAAATGATGTAGGCAAGAAAAGCTGTCAGAACAAGCGAAAAACTAACCGTAAAGATGCTGCGAAATGCACTGCTCCAATTATTAACACCTGTAAATCCAATGATTCCAATGATGAGCACAATTAACGTAAAATAAAACAACAATTGTAAAGGATGGATA
>NZ_JARGEJ010000692.1:0-296 GCF_029211245.1 Robertmurraya sp. DFI.2.37
GCCAATATATAAACCGGGAAGATAAGGCTCTTTTTTTAGCCTATAAGAATAATCATTGCATTGGGCAAATTAGAATCATTAAAGATTGGAAAATTGATATTGATTGGAATCGCTATGAGGAGAATTTAAGTAAAAGTGTAGCGAAGAGTCTCATAAAAAATCAGCTAGGAAATATGTTTGATGGGAACACATTATACGGGATCCAAGTACAGACTGCAGACGGAAAAATGAAACCACTTCCTGAATTAATTGGTCATGTTGCTGATAGATTTAAAAATTTGACAGAAACTCAGAAG
>NZ_JARGEJ010000693.1:0-296 GCF_029211245.1 Robertmurraya sp. DFI.2.37
GTGGATGACTCCTGCACATTGGGGGGCTTTCCATCCTTTACGATAGGTCCAGGCTTTTACTTCCATTTCTCCGGCGGTGATGAAGGTTTCCAGTTCCAGCAGGTGATAAGCCGATTTGATCAGACGGTTTACACCTGATTCTTTCAGACCGACTTCCTGAAGGAACATCTGGCGGTCTTCATAGGTTTCAAGTTCTGCGATATCGGCTTCGGTTTTGGCGGCTACGACCAGAATTTCTGCATTTTCTTCTTTTACGGCTTCGCGTACTTGTTCTACATATTTATTGCCGGTAGCAG
>NZ_JARGEJ010000694.1:0-296 GCF_029211245.1 Robertmurraya sp. DFI.2.37
GGAAGCAAAGGATCGGTAGTGAAACTAAAGAACAATCCGCTTATATGCAATTCTGCCAGATTCTCAAAAAACTCCTTTCTAAAGATATCGATAGCGTTCTGTTCATCTTTAAAGGCTTTTTTCAAATTGGGAACCAAACTCCAAGTACCAGATTTCAGGAAGTCTGGACAAAAGCAATATTCACAGTCGTTCAAACAACCGACATAAAAATTACATCCCCATGTACCGTATTCTCCGGCTTTACCGGCAGGCTGATAAATAGCCTTGCCATTTTTTCTTTTTTGCTTTTTCATTTC
>NZ_JARGEJ010000695.1:0-296 GCF_029211245.1 Robertmurraya sp. DFI.2.37
TACTAATTGTAACGGATCGTGGGGTTATGGAGGCCGGTTGGACAGATGTGGTTGAAAAAAGCTGTAAAAACGCAGGATTAAGCTACACAAGTTTCAATGAAATTACAACTAACCCGAAAGATTATTAAGCAGAGCTTGGTGCTAATGTTTATGTTGAGAATGAATGCGATGCAATTATCGGAATTGGTGGCGGTAGTGCCATTGATGTAGCAAAGGCAGTAGCTATTTTATTCACAATTGGCGGAACAATCTCAGAGTACGATGTTGTTGATAAAATAAAAAAACCTCTCCCTCCC
>NZ_JARGEJ010000696.1:0-296 GCF_029211245.1 Robertmurraya sp. DFI.2.37
CAATGAACAGGGTTTGCAGTTTAATGATGATTTAATTAACGAGCTTCTGAAATATTAAATTGAGCCCATTCTAACTCTGTATCATTGGGATCTGCCACAAGCACTTCTTGAAGAGTATTGTGGCTGGGAATCAAGAAAGATTATTGAGGATTTCAATCGATATGCGGTCATTCTCTACAAGCGCTACGGTGACCGAGTGAATTACTGGGTATCGCTTAATGAGCAAAATTATTTTGTAGGTTATAGTTATGACTCGGGGCTCCATCCACCTGGGATTCGTGATAAAAAGAGAATGT
>NZ_JARGEJ010000697.1:0-295 GCF_029211245.1 Robertmurraya sp. DFI.2.37
TCAATCTTGGATGGATGCAATACAAAGAGACAATGCACTTCGTCATGAACACCAGTTGTCTGTTAATGGAGGTACAGAAAAGACCAAATATATGTTCTCTTTGGGATATTTAAATGAAGATGGCATCTTGATTAATACCGGTTTCCAACGTTATAATGCCCGTGCAAACATAAACACTGAAGTGAATAAATGGATGAAGACTGGATTGAATGTGTCACTTTCCAATTCCACACAAAATTTTAGTGATTACGAAGGTTCATCTAATTCAAATGTATGGTACTCTGCACAATTTATG
>NZ_JARGEJ010000698.1:0-295 GCF_029211245.1 Robertmurraya sp. DFI.2.37
CAAACACCTGATCCAGAATGTGATTTAGACTATGTCCCAAATGTTGCTAGAAAGCAGGCAGTTCAAGCAACATTTGGGACATAGTCTAAATCACATTCTGGATCAGGTGTTTGTAAATTGATTGTTGGTGGTAAAACAGAATCTCTTAAAGTCAATACGGTAAAAATAGCTTCAACTCCACCAGCTGCTTCAAGCAAATGACCTGTCATCGACTTCGTCGAACTGACTGCGAGCTTATAAGCATGCTCACCGAACACTTCCTTTATTGCTAATGTCTCAAATTTATCATTGTAAT
>NZ_JARGEJ010000699.1:0-295 GCF_029211245.1 Robertmurraya sp. DFI.2.37
GGAGGAACTATTGGAGCAAGAACACTGTACAGAATATTTGCGGTACTTATGTGCAGTTATTGGAGCACCATTGCTTGCTGTCGCAGCCTCACAATTTGCAAAACGCTACGCGGCACTTTTAGTAGTACCAGCTCTATATACAATGAGTATCTATGATAAGGCGCTCGATGTTTCATTGAAGCATGAGAGAGCTTCAGTACTAAAGGCGAAATTTGAATGGATTAAAACATAGGATGAAATCGCAAGTAAAAAAGAAAAAACGACTTACATTTAAAGGATTTAAATGGGAGTCGTC